>VBCZ01000111.1:4541-7680 GCA_005889025.1 Betaproteobacteria bacterium | reverse complement strand
CGGGCGGCGCGCGAAGTATGGTGTATCCAATGGCGTAGCGACCGCGAAACACGCTGAGGTCGGCTTCTATGGTCGACCGCGCCTCGCGTATCGCTTCACTATCCTCGGCTCCGCGCCTCGAATCCGATCGCACGATTGATTCCAATTGAGCCATATAGCTACGGCCTGGAAGCGCCGCGACATTGAGCTTTCCCGCTTCGTCGAAGACGGAGCTCATCCAGGTGACTTGGCGGATCTTGTTTTCTGATTCTCTTATCGAATCGCGAATGCCGATTGCGTCCGACGACGCGCCGATCAACTGGGTGACCGGAGAAAGGTAGCGTTCCCCGCCATCGACAATAGAGACTACCTGTCGTGAATCTCCCCGGCTAGCCTGTGGGTACTTTGCGCTTACCTTCTGCAATTCCTCGATCTTCGTCTCCACGCGTAGGAGTGATGCGCGATCGCCGGCGATCTGGGCCTCGAGACGTTGCCTGGAGGTGGCGAGGGCTCCGCGCTGCGCCGTGACGTACTCCACCAGTGCGCTCTTCAACGCACCATCGGCAAACGCATCGGCCAAAAGAATCGCCATCCTGCCGGCGCTAGTGCGGTCGGACGATTCGGCGCGGGTCTGGACTGCCACGATCTGCTGTCCCACGCTCGGCGGAGCAACAGATGTTTCCCTCAAATCCGAACGGGAGATCGTGTAGACCGGTATGAAATGTTCCGAAAAAAATGGATCGCGCGAGAGGTCGCGCGCGGCCACTGCGCGGGCGTCGTCGCCCTGGAAAATGCGGGTTGCGATGTCGGAGATAACGGCGGGATCGCTCGCCGCCTCGATGACGCGCTTGAATTCCGCGAGGGTGAGTTCAGGCGTGCGCAGCGTGGCCCTGGCGATGTAGGTCGCGCTCAGCCACACTACAACGGCGTAGGCGAGCGCAAATGCAACCGTCAGAGCGGCAACCTGAAGCCAATGCGTGGTCAGGACCGTCCACGGCCTCGACAATGACACTGTTGCTTGTTCGTCAGCCATTACCAAACTTCAGATTTTGTCGATTGGGCGCAGCCTGGAAGGCCATTTGACGTACCTTCGTTTCATCGGAATGGGAGATCACGACTGTCTTGGACTAAAATTCTACCTTCATGCGAGCAATTGCGAACCGGCTCCTGATTCTGGCGCCGGGCCTGAATGGCGGTGGTGCCGAGCGTCAACTGCTTCTCGTCGCGACCGGATTGGTGAACCGCGGCTGGGACGTACACATCTTGACGATGGCTTCAGGCGGGCAATACTGGGCTGAGCTCGCGGAATCCAAACGCATAAAACTGCACAGCCTCGACCGCCGTGGTCGCTGGGATTTCTCCATCATATCGGAGTCTGCCCGATATGTCCGGAGACACCAGATTGGCATCGTCCAAGGCTGGATGCAGCCATGCAATACCTTTGCGGCGCTGTGCGGTCGGATCACGCGGCGCAATGTCGTCCTCGGCGTCAGGACGGTATCGCGCGCAGTGTACGGTGTTGGCCCGAGGACCTACTTGCGCTCGGAGCCTATGCTGGCGAGGTGGGCCCGGGCAACGGTGATCTGCAATTCCAGGGCCGGCCTCATGGAGTGGCTGGATCTGGGAGTCCAGGCCGAGCGCCTCCACCATATTCCGAATGGCTTGCTTCTGCCACAGCGGCTGTTGGCGCCGCCTTTTGCGTCATCGGGACCGCTGCGCATCGGCATGCTTGCGCGTTTGGATCCCGTCAAAGGCCATGACATGGTGCTGCGTGCGCTGGGAATCTTGAAGGATCAAGGGCTGGATTTTCGCTTCTCTAATTGGGGCGAGGGCGAGCCCGCTGCAATCGAGCGCCTTCGGTCGAGAGCGGGTGAACTGGGAATCGCCGACCGCGCCGAGTTTCGGTCTGCATGCGAGAGCCCGTGGGACGCTCTTGAATCGATGGACGTCTTTGTTTCCGCCTCGCTGGCGGAAGGCATGTCCAATGCGATCATGGAAGCGATGGGCGCAGGCCGCGTCGTGGTGGCGACGGATGTGGGCGACACCTCGCTGCTCCTCGGACCGGCTGAAAGCCCCAGCGGCGTTCTTTTTGCTCCGTCCGACAAGGCGCTTGCGGACGCAATCGCCGCGGTCGCGTCAGACCGCAACCGCGCAGTCGCCCTGGCCGTGCGTGCGAAACAAAAAGCCGCACGCGAATTCTCCATCGCGGCGATGGTCGATGCCTATGAATCGGTTTATGCCGGCCTGGCATCAACCGCTTCAAGGGGCTAGCGTTGGTGGCTTCCCGCCCGAAGAGCATTGTCCGGATCGAGGGAGCGCAATGAAACCCGCGCGGCTCTCCGATAGGCCACCCAGACCCGGAACGAATTCGACCGGTGGACGCGGTGCGGGGCCAACATCGGGCTCGCCGCCTGTCGGTAGCGGATCGACAAATCTCTGCGTTCAGTCGAATCGGCCGCAATGTGACTCCGGGAGCCGCGCAAGGTGTGCGGAATAGTCGGCTACTATGGTCCAAGCTCCCGATTGCGCGAGCTTGCCGGGGCGCTCGATCTTGGGTTGCAGAACCTCTCGCATCGGGGGCCGGATGACCACGGCACGTGGGAGGACGTGCGCGATGCGGCGGCGCTCGGCTTCGGCCATCGCCGGCTGTCGATCATCGACCTGAGTCCCTCCGGACACCAGCCGATGGTCTCGGCGAACGGTCGCTACTCGACCGTATTCAACGGTGAAATCTATAACTTCAGGGAGATTCGGACCGAGCTCGCGGCGCAGGGCGTTCAGTTCAGGAGCACGAGCGACACGGAGGTCGTGCTGGAAGCGTATGCGCTCTGGGGGATTGCAGCGGTCGAACGCTTTATCGGGATGTTCGCTCTCGCGATCTGGGATCGGATCGAGCAGCGTCTTTTGTTGATTCGGGATCGCGCCGGAGTCAAACCGCTCTATTTTTTTCTCCACGAGGGAATCCTCGCATTTGCATCGGAGCTCCGCGGTTTGCAGCCATTTCGCTCGTGGCCGCGCGAACTCGACCACGGTGCGCTCGGTGAGTTCTTTCAATTTGGATATATCGCCGGCAATCGCACGATCTTCCGAGCGGTGCGCGTCGTCGAGCCGGGCACGTGGACCAGCTACTCGACCTCCGAAGGCTTGCGCTCGGGCCGCT
>VBCZ01000111.1:1781-4464 GCA_005889025.1 Betaproteobacteria bacterium | reverse complement strand
TCCGGCGGTATCGACTCGTCGCTGGTGACGGCCATTATCTCGAGTCGGCTCGGAGCCGATACGCGCACGTATACCATCGGATTCGCGGAAGCAGCCTACGACGAGTCGCAATGGGCGAAGGCGGTCGCGGCGCATCTCGGGACGCACCATACTTCCGAACGCTTGACAATGGATGAAGCGGAGCGCGCGGTCGAATGCTGGGGCGACCTTTTCGACGAACCGTTCGGCGACACGTCCGCCATCCCAACCATGCTGGTCGCACGGCTGGCGCGCACCCAAGTCAAGGTAGCGCTTTCTGCCGATGGCGGTGATGAATTGTTCGGCGGTTATGTCAATTACTCGACGATCCCGAACAAGATCCGCGCGCTTGAACGGGTTCCAGCGCCCTTGCGCAGATTCATCGGCCATGCGATGGCCACCCGCGGCGGAGCTGCTCTTGCAGCGAACATTATCGGCTTGCGCTCGCGTGGGAGTTTCGACAAGTCGGAAGACCGCGTGCGGAAACTCACGCCGAACCAGGTGCAACAGTTGCTCGGAACCCGATCGGTATCACGACCGAGCTTGAGTACCTCCTCCGCGTCGCTCGAAGAAGCCATGATGAGTTGGGATTTTCATCACTATCTTCCCAGTGACATTCTTGTCAAAGTCGATCGAATGACCATGCGGGTGGGGCTCGAAGGCAGAGAGCCCTTGCTCGATCACAGGTTGGCCGAGTTCGCTTTTGCCTGTCCCCTTCGATTCCGGATAGGAAAGCTGGGCGCGAAACACCTGTTGCGCAGTGTTCTCTATGACCTGGTGCCACGGCACTTGATCGATCGGCCCAAGCAGGGTTTCGGGATTCCTTTGGCTTCGTGGATGCGTACCGGCCGTCTCAATGTCCACGTCCGCGAACTTTTGAGTCGCGATTCTTTGTTTGGGTCGGGTTTGGTCGATCCGGTTGCTTTGAAACGGGCGGTCGAAGGCTTCCTGTCCGGAGCGCGCGTCGACCCGCATCGGATCTGGCTTTTCGTGGCATTCGAATTCTGGCGCAGGAAGTGGCTGCAGGGATACGGCGCTTGAGAGTTTTGCATGTCTCCAACATGTGGCCGGCGCCCGGCATGCCTCATTTCGGCGTGTTCGTCGAGGCGCAGATCGACAGTCTTCGAAGGCTTGGCATCACGTGCGAAGTCGTGCACGCGCGTCGCGACTACCTGGGCCTGAGGCGCCGGACGCGAGAGGCCCTTGAGAGCGACGCGTTTGACCTTGTGCACGCGCACTTCGGTTACACGGCTGCCGTTGTGGCCGATGTTTGTTCCCGCTCGCGGACACCGTTGCTGGTGAGCTACTGCGGTGGCGACATCAATGGCGAGGAAGGCAGAGAGAGAACGGAGATCATCCCCAATGGTGTCGATCTGGATTGCTTCGTTCGCACGAGCCGGGATCGCGCGCGCGCGCGCCTCGGTTGGGATGACGCGGTCGTCGTCTTGTTCGGAGGCCGACGCCTCGATCCCACCAAGAATTACAGGCTTGCCGAGGCCGCGGTGCAGCAGCTTACAGCCCGGGGTATGCAGGCGAAGCTGATTCCGTTGGAAGGCGTGCCGCACGACCAGGTCCCTGTGTGGCTCAGCGCGGCCGATGTAGTCCTGTTGACGTCGCTTCGCGAGGGGTCGCCCAATATCGTCAAGGAGGCCATGGCATGCGACTCTCCCGTTGTCGCCGTGCCGGTAGGCGACGTCGCGTGGCTGCTCGAAGGTGTGGCGAATTCGCGGCTTTGTTCTTATGACCCGAAGTCGGTTGCAGATGGCATTGCCAAGGTGCTGACGGCAGAATCTGGCGGTGGACGTGAAAAGATCCGCGCCCTCGGACTCGACTCCGATTCAGTGGCAAGGAAGCTCGAAGCGCTATATCTGAAGATTCTAGGACGGGCGTCGCCATGATCGATCGGCTCTGGCGCCGCGCTCCATGGTGGATGGCTGTCGGAGTTGCCGCGCTGGCACTATTCGATTTGCAATTCAGCGTCGTGGGCAAAGCGCTTACGCTCGTTGCGATGGCGGTCGGTCTGGTGGGCGTGCTTGCTGCGCCATTGGCCGACGCCTTGATTCTCGCGCTCGCAGTGTCGCTGTTTCCAGGCGACGCCGCACTGCTTGGCGCGATGCTAGCCCTGCTGTTGCGAGTGGCGACAAACCGGAACCTGGGATTCGACGGGTCGCTGCGATCGATGCTGCTTTTCGGATTTTTCGTTTCAGCGGCCGGATCGGCTTTATTCGGTCTGATAGCCGTTGAGGCGCGTCCGCTGCAGTGGTTCCTGTGGATGGCTACTTTGGGAGGGCCGCTGCTTCTGCTCGGTGGCGCTCGTCTTCGTCTGCCGCCTGAGTTTGCTCCACGACTTACGCGCTTCCTGATATTCGCGTTGTGGCTCGAAGTCCCGGTCTGCGCCGCGCAGTATGCCCGGCTTGCCGAGGTGCAAATTGGCGACTGGTACGCCGGTACCTGGGGGAACGCTAATCTGGTGGGGTTGTGGGCTGCCGTCGCATTGTCCGTTTGCGGGGTGCGTCTGGTGACTGCGACGGCAATCCCGGACCTGGCGCGTACTTGGATTGTCGCGGGAGGTGTCGTCGCGGCGGCGGCATACCTCGTCTGGGGTGCGAGCGCGAAGCTCTATTCCGCGTCCATTTTCGGTGCCGCCGGCGTAGTGACTGTGATG
>VBCZ01000111.1:0-1729 GCA_005889025.1 Betaproteobacteria bacterium | reverse complement strand
GACAACTTCGAAGGGTTCGTATCGAACTTGGAGAATTCCGAAAAGCGAACCCTCCTGACGCGCGTGGTCTTCGGTGTGGCGGAACGCTATAATTCAATTCTTGGCGTGGGGCCCGGAATGCTGGGTTCGCGAGCCGCGAGCGCCGCGTCTGGTGACGTGCTCTATAAAGAAACTGAAAGCGCCTTCGCAAGCTTGCTGGGACCCGCTCCGAAGCCCGAGGGCTGGGCAATGTCCGGTTTGTGGAACGCGGACGTGGTGGAGGATGTTTTCTACAAAAGCGCGCTCCTGACCATGCCGTTTTCCGGCTGGGGTTCACTGCGGGCGGAGCTCGGATGGCCCGCAGTCATTCTGCTGTTCTTTTACCTTCTCTCGCTCGGCCGACAAATGGCCGCCATTGCGGCTCGGCATTCCGGCGCATGGAGCATCGGGGTTGCCGCTGCGGTTGGATGTGTGGGGCTTTTGCCAATGCTGTTCTTCGATAACGTTTTGGAACAACCGCACATCACGGGGCCACTCGCGATCCTCGTGATCACAGCACGCGGCGTCGCCGGCGCGCTTAAGGGAACGAAAGCTTCGGCAAGCGACCGATCGACAGCGCTCGAGAGTTCCGTGGATCACTCGCGTCCGCATTCGTCGCTACCACGAGGCCGCCCCTGAACGTGCTGGGCATTTCCGATACGCACAATGCATCGGCTGCCCTTATGGGAAACCGCGCCGGCCTCGTGGCGCTACAGGAAGAGAGACCGACGCGGGAAAAAAATCATTCGGGCTTTCCCTACAAGAGCATCGAGTTCGAGCTGAAACACGCCGGGTTGCGACCCGGCGACGTCGATGTCGTGGCTTTGGCGGGAATCCATCAGCCACCCGATCGTGACCGGCAGGGGATCCTGGCGGAGTTCGAGCGAACAGCCACGTACGCGTCGAGACTGAAAGGATCGCTTCGCAAGACACCCGTTTTTAGCCTTCACCGCGAGAAGCGCCGACGCGAGCGTCTGTCGAAAGCTCTGGGGATGGGATTTCGAGCCGATGCAATCCGGTTCGTCGATCATCATACGTGCCACGCGGCCTCCGCATTCTTTGGCCGGGGAGAATCCGCCGGTCCAACGCTCGTCGTTACATGTGACGGGGCCGGGGACGGCCTGTGCGCAACGGTCAGCATCGGCGCCGAAGGTGAGCTTCGACGGCGCTTCTCAGTCCCATGGTCGGAATCATTCGGCATCCTGTATGCGCACGTGACCTTCCTGCAGGGGATGGTGCCGCTCGAACACGAATACAAGATCATGGGCATGGCTCCCTATGCCAAAGGCGGGCCTGCGGCGCGGATCGCCGATCGGCTGAGCGGATTGTTCGAGTGGGCCGGCGAGGGCGCGCCGGTGTGGCGCCGCCGGAGCGGCGTACCGCACATGTACTACATTCAGCCGAGACTCAACGAAATCTTTCATCGGGAGCGCTTCGACTCGATCATGGCGGGGACGCAGCTCTTTACCGAGCGGATGCTTTGTGAACTCGTGAGGCGTGCGGTGCGCTCGACAGGAATTCGCCGCGTTGCCGTGTCCGGCGGCGTGTTCATGAACGTGAAGGCGAACAAGGAGATTCTCGCGCTGGACGAGGTTGACGAGTTGTTCGTATTTCCTTCGTGTGGCGATGAGACCAACGCGATCGGAGCGTGCTATCTCGAATATGCGCGCTTGCGTGGTGTGGACAGCGTTCCGAGCATCGGAGCGTTTTT
>VBCZ01000481.1 GCA_005889025.1 Betaproteobacteria bacterium | reverse complement strand
TCGAGCCTGGCGCGCGCCGTGATCTTCAGCGCGCTCACCACCGGAACGGCGTTTGGCAGCCTTTGGTTGTCGCATCACCCCGGCACTTCGAGCATGGGAGAGCTGCTGGCCTTGTCGCTCGCGTGCACGCTGGCGGGCACGCTGTTTTTTGTGCCGGCGCTGTTGGGACCGCCACGTCGACGCGGTTGATCGGCGACTTTCGCGCGGCCAAAGTGGAAACTGAGTGGAAGCTGAGTGGAAGCTGAGGCTAGCGCGATTGCGACTAGGTGGCCGACGTCACCCTGCGGATGCGGGTTTCCGCCCACTGCCAGGCGATCAGTCCTGGGAAGAAAACGATGACGTCGCGCAGACGCCGCGCCGTTGCAAGTGCCAGCGCCGTCGTGGCGTCGATGCCGAGCGCGGCGCCGATCATGACGAACGCCCCCTCTTGCACGCCCAGCGCGCCGGGCACGATGAACGCCGCGCTGCTGACCGCCTGGATCAAGGCCTCGATCACCACCGCGTCGAGTACGCTGCGCTGCTCTCCGAGGAAAGCGAGGGCGAGCCAGATCTCGCCGGCTCCGAGCACCCACCCCGCAAGCTGCCACGCGAAGCAGGCGCCGACGTCACCGCGACGCTCGTACACAGCGCGAATTGCCTCATCGAAGCGCAGCGATTGGGTGTGAACGAGGCCCAACCGGCCCGCGAAGAGCCGGTCGAGCATGCGCGTGATGCCACCGAGCGCGCCCGCGCGTTGTGCCAGCACAAATCCCGCACCGAGCGGGATGATGCCGACGACGCCGGCCAGAAGCTGTGTGGTGACGCTCGAAGCATGACCGCTCGCGAACAGCAGCGCCAGGCCGACTAAGGCGAAGCCGGCCTGACTCAAGACCGACAGCGCCATGTCCGCCACCAGGCTCGCCGCCGCGTCGCTGCGGCGGGCAACGTGGCGACGGACGATGCGGTAGGCGACGATCTCACCGCCGATGCGCGCGACAGGCAGCAAACCGTTGATCGACTCCCGCACCCACGTCGCCCAGGTCAGCACGCGCACGCTCGGACGCCGCGCTTGAGGCAGGAGCCGTCGCCAGGCACAGGCGTTAGCGAGCATCGGCAAGACGTGGAGGAGCGCCGCCAGCACCAACCCCGGACCGGCGGCGAGGACGAGGGCGACGATGCTGATGACATCCCCACGGATAAAAAGCGTCACCGCAAGCGCCAGACCTGCGAGCGCGAGAAGGCCAGCGAGGTGTTTCATGTCCGCATGAAGTCCGCAAACCCGCCGCTCTTGGCGCCCGTCGCGCGCAAGAGGTCCTTGACGCGGGGCGCGGTTAACGCGGCGAGTTCGTCGGTGTAGCGGTAGCCGCTGGCCGCACCCGCGAAGGCGCAGGAGGCCGCCGGGTGGAAATACATCTCGGTAACTCCGACGGGCAGATGTCTCAACAAGCCGGCGACCCGCTGCTCGGTCATCGCGCCGGACCAGGCGAGGCCGAAGACTTGATCCGCTGCGCCCAAGCCTCGACGTTGGATCCGCGCCTTGAGCAGCGCGATCCACGGCGCCGTGCGCCAATCGCGGCGATGCTTGCGGCCGGTCTCTATGCGATTCAGTATGTCCACCGGTTCCGCGGGCACCCGTACGGCGCGCAGGCCGTAGCTCGATCCGATGTTGAAAATCTGACTGGCGATGGTCGGGTGCAATTGAAAATGATGGTGACAATCGACGTGATCGAGGACAAGCCCGGTCGCCTGATACGCCGCGAACTGCGCGGCGATTTCTGCCGCAAGCTGCTTGCGCACCTTGGCGCGAAAGAAAATATCCATGCCCGTCCGGACCATGCTCTTGCGAAAACACCCGTTTGCATCGACAAGGTCCGGAATGCTCTCGGCTGGCAGCATCGGCCGGCCGTCGACCAGAACAAGGTGCAGGCCCACGCGAAGCGCGGGGAGGCGCCGGGCGCGGGCCACGGCATCGTCAACGGCAGGAGCGCCTACCATCAGGCTCGCCGCGGTCAGGATGCCATTCGTGTGCGCGATCTCGACCGCCTCGTTGACCTCGGGCGCCAAGCCAAAGTCATCGGCGGTAACGACGAGCGCCTTCAGTGCACGGTTCCGCGCCGCTCGCGCAGGAAGTGAAAGAACTCGACGCCCTCGCGCAGACGGCGCTTCATCATTTCGGGGCTCTTCACCATCTCGCCGACGATCGACGCGATCTTGCCGCTGCGGAAATAGAAGCGCTTGTAAAAGGTCTCCACCGCGTCGAAGATCTCGGTATGGGACAGATGCGGGTAGTGGAGCGGCGCGATCTGCACGCCGTGCGCATCGACGAGCTCGGCGTTAACACCGTCCAGCCAGCCCTTCTCGAGTGCCTGCTTGTAGAGGTAGGTGCCGGGATAGGGCGCCGCGAGCGAGACCTGGATCGTGTGTGGATTGATTTCAGTGGCGAAGCGTATCGTCTCCTCGATCGTTTCCCTGGTCTCGCCGGGCAGCCCGAGGATGAACGTGCCGTGGATCGTGATGCCCAGATCGTGGCAGTCCTTGGTGAAGCGGCGCGCAAACTCGATGCGCATGCCTTTCTTGATGTTGTACAGGATTTGCTGGTTTCCCGATTCGTAACCGACCAGCAGCAGACGCAAGCCATTGTCGCGCATCACTTTGAGCGTCTCTGCCTGCGCGCGCGGCAGATCGTCGGTGAAGGTGTCGTCATCGAAGAAGAACTCCTTTACTTGCGGAAATGCTTTCATCGCCCAGGCGATCTCTTCGACGACGTGTCCGACGCTGCGAGTCCGGTAGCGATGACCGCCCACGGTTTGGGGCCATAGACAGAACGTGCAGCGCGACTTGCAGCCGCGTCCGGTATAGAGAGAGATGTAGGGATGCTTCAGGTAACCGATGAAATAGTTCTCGATCTTGAGGTCGCGCTTGTAGACCGGCGTCACGAAGGGCAGCGCATCCATGTTTTCCAGTATCGTGCGCGCCTCGTTGTGCACGATACTGCCTTCGGCGTTACGGTACGAGAGCCCCGCGATTTTGCTCCACTCGCGGCCTTCGGCCACTTCCTTGATCGTGAAATCGAACTCGTTGCCGGCGACAAAATCGATGGCGCGCGATGCGCTCAGACTGCCGGCGGGATCGACGGCGACCTTGGCGCCGATGAAACCGGCCTTGCGGCCTGGATTGACCGACTTCATGCTCTCGATCGCCTTGATGTCGGACGCAAAGGAAGGAGCCGATGTGTGCGCAACGACCAGATCGAAGTCGCCCGCAGTGGCCGCGACGGCTGCCAGTTTGAGCCCGTGCGGCGGGGCGTCGATGAGCTTGCTGCCCTCGACCAGCGCCGCCGGCTGGGCAAGCCACGTCGGATACCAGAACGAGCGAACCTCGCGCCGCGCCTGATAGCGCGAGCCTGCGCCGCCATCGAACCCGTCGAATGAGGGCGCCTGCAGGAATAGCGTACGCATCATGGTTTCGGCTCTCCGAGGGGTGTCAGGGATCCGTCGGCACTCACCTTGTAGCGGATGCCGCGCCAGCTGACCACGCTGACAAAGTAACCCGCGACATAGATCATGAAGGACAGCAGATCGCAGACGGGACCCAGCCACCAACGGTTCAATCTCACGCGCAGAGTATGATCAACTTGAACCTGCAGAACAAGACGGCAAGCGATCGCTGTCGTGATGAGGACTCCGCCGATTGCAGCGTTTCCGCTCAGCCATCCGGCAAGCAGTGCAAAAGGCAGCGGCTGCGTGAGGCCCAGCCCCGCGTAGCCTAGAGGGCTCACTGCCCGCACGGTCCGCGCCCAGCGAAGCTCGTGACGCCACAGTTCGCCGGCACTCCCGACCGGTGAGGCATGGACAACCACGAAATGAGGTATCGCGACCTGCATCCCGGTGGCGCGCACCGCTTCACCCATGGCGTTGTCGTCGGCGAGGCGGTCAAGGAAGGCCTCGAATCCACCCATCGCTACGAGCGTCTTACGCCGGAGAGCGATCGTCGAGCCAAAACATGGCCTCGCCAGACCGAGCGTGACCCCGACGAGAACATCGGGAAGGAAATGATAGTCGATCGCCATGCTGTCAAGACGCGACCACACGTCGGCTTGGGGCTCGCCGCGGTAGAGGCACGTGACGAGGCCGATGCCGGGCTCGTTCAGTGCTGCGACCAATCTTGAAAGGTAGTCCGGTGCAACGGAAATATCGCTGTCTGCAAGAATCACGAGGTCGTGCCGAATGCGGTCCTGCATCCCGATGAGATTGGCGACCTTGGGATTGGGGCCGCACGCGTTCGAATTTATGACCAGTTCCAGGTCTCGATCGGGCCGTTCGGCCACCAAGCGCTTGACGACCGCGATTGCCGGGTCGGTCGGTACCTG
>VBCZ01000110.1 GCA_005889025.1 Betaproteobacteria bacterium | reverse complement strand
CCGAACACGGCTATGCGGCTACTGGTTGTCGACGAAAGGATCCAGAGGCGGCACCGCCGGGGAGCCGGTGATGTTGACGGTGTACTTGTACCGGCCGGCTCTCGTGTGCTTGTCATGACACTTGAATCTGCGTCCGTTTGCCTCGACCTGGCAATTATCGAACTCGGTGCCGCCGTTGGCGATGACGATGCCGTTGCTGGGAAAAGTGTAGGCCGGGTTTTGCAACTGCCAGATGATGTTGGGAGAATTCCCCTGCGGTACCTGTACCGTATCCTTATCGATCGAGGCAACGCAGACGCCTGAAGAACACGATACGGCAACTTGAACGTCGCAACTCTGACCGGTGCACCGGAGCGTCCTGCCATCGCTGAATGGCTGCGATCCACACGCGAGCACGACTGCACAGAGAACGACCGCAGAAAACAACGCTTTTGCGGACATTGGTTTGGTCTCCTTGAACTGAACCAGCTCAGTATCCAGCTGCTGCAGCAGTGGCAAATGCAATGATAATCGCCTGTAGCCTACTGCACCATAGTTTCCTGATCGTTGCGCAGCGCACTTTAATCCGGGCGGGTCAAAAGGTATGGAGCGCCTGGCCTTAAGGCCGCTGGCGTTCGGACTCGGCCGCGGCTGCGCACTATGCGATGCACCGCGAGAGCAGATCCATCACTCGTGAGTCATTCAGCATCGCGTTGTGCCCAATTCCAACCAGTGCGATGTTCTGCGCGCAGGCAAGCTCCGCGCTCGCCTGCGGGGCAACCAGGCTGTCGTGGCGCGACCAGATCGATGTGATGGGAACGGGACAAGCCGACGCTTCGTCGCGATTGAGCTCGGCCAGCCATGCATTGCCGGGCCGCATCTGCGCGAGGCATCGCCCGAAGTACAACCCTGCGAGCATGCTGCCGTGATGCGGCGTACCTAGCGTGATGATGCGCTCTATTCGATCCAGGCCATAACGGCGAAGGTAATCCCGCCCGACCAGCCCTCCCATGCTGTGGCACACCAGCGCAACGCGCGACGCCGAGGTCTGCGCGCACGCCACTTGTACCTTAGCCGCGAGTTGATCGGCAAAGTGCTCGATATCGCCGTAGGGAGGCCCATAGTTGATCGTATAGACGGCGAGGGCATCGAGCCGCGCAAGATGCCGCCTCACCGCCAGCCACACCCCATCGTTGACCAGCACCCCGTGGACGAGGATGACGGGGCGTTTACCCGCTGTCACGGCGGGATCGCGCATGAAGAGTCGATGCAACGCGATCAGGGGCCACGACGCGGCAACGGCCAGAACTTCACCGATGAAGAGCCTCGCGCTACCTATGAAATCAAGCTGAGCCGTCTCCGGCCGTGGCGTGCGCCATATCCAGACGAGCGCGAACCAGATGGCCACAAGCAGCACCACCGGCAAAAAATAGGCAAGCGGGGCGCCGAGAATGAACCACCACGCCGGCGTGCCCTCGGCGATCGCATCCATCGCCCAGCGCGTGTAAGCGGACGCTCCGGCGACAAGCAGCGCGAGCAAGAGAAGCGATGTCATCGGCGCCGATCATACCGTGACGATGCGTGCAGTGATGGCATGCACGCTTGCGGACAAATTCCCCGCCCGCCGCCTATCTCGGGCCGCCGGGCGCATTCCGCCATCCGCGGATCCGATTTCAGCGCCGGCGCATCGTTCCACGCCGGCATAGCGCTCAGCGCGCGTGCTCGGCCCCGGATTCCGACCGCCAGGCCTTGAGGGCGGCAAGGCTATCGGCAAGCTCCGGCAACAAGCGCACGCCGGGCAGAGACTTGCGCAATCGCCGCGTCATCTCGCCACCTGCCCAAACAGCGCCCGGCGCCGCAATGTGGCGCCGTAGCTCTGCCAGTCCTTCTCCCGCCTGTCGCAATGGAAACGCGGCCGAGAACGACAACGCGACGACATGAACCTTGTGCGCGACCGCGGCATTGCGGATATCGTCGATCGGCGTTTGCGTGCCGAGCGAAATGCACTGGACGCCTTCGGGAACGAGCATCGCCTCCACCATCAGCAGCCCCAACCCATGCTGCTCGCCCGGGAAGGTCGTCAGCAGCACCTTCGGCACGCATGCCTGTCGCGGAAACGTATTGATCGCGATTCGCAGCGCGACCTGCAGTTGCTCCGCGTACAGGTGTTCCTCGAATATTTGCAGCTCGCCGCGCATCCAGGCTTCGCCGATCGCACGGTTGAGAGGCGCGGCGGTATCGACCACGAAGCGCTGCAATCCCTGACGCATGAGCAAGTTCGACAACGCGTGTTGAAGCGCCGGCGCGTTATGGCTCTTGATCAGACTGAGCACATCGCGCTCGACAGTGGGCGCGGTCGGCTCGCGCCGGGGACCGGCTCGCGTATCCGCGAGCACGTTGAGCTCCTCGAGCGAACGGTCCATCAGCTTGCCCGGTCGCATCCCGGTGTCCATCAGACGCTTGATCGCGCGCAGCTTCGCGACCTGGTCTGCGGAATATTGCCGCTCGACGTTGTCGTCGCGACCGGGGTCCGGAAAACCATAGCGCCGTTCCCACATGCGCAAGACATCCTTGGATTGACTGGGCGCGCAATTGTCAATATCGTACTGCTGGGAGCGATCATTGTCCACGACATGCAAGTCTTTTTGCATCTTAACTGATTTCGATCACTGCCAGCATTTGATGCCATGCGCATGTCAAAAACCGTCGTCGCTTTGGGCGCGTTGCTATTCGGTTTCGGTTGCTCGTCGGTGCTCGCTGGAGGCGCGACGGACGGATGTCCGACCTTTCTGAACCATACCTTCAACCGGCTACAGACCGGGAAGCCGGAGTCGCTCTGTCAATACCGCGGCAAGGCCGTGCTGATCGTCAATAGCGCGAGCTTTTGCTGTTACACCCATCAATACGAAGGACTCGAAGCGCTCTATCGCAAATACAAGGACCGTGGCCTCGCCGTCGTCGGCTTTCCGTCCAATGACCGGAAAGTCGAGCGTGACCAGCATAAGAACCAAGCCGTTGTGCGCGGAACTCCTCGCGCACCGGTCAATCACCGCAGTGGAATTTTCACAAATACCTCGTCGATCGCGACGGTTATCGCGTGACGAGCTTCGGCAGCCGTGTCGAGCCCGACGATCGGGAGCTGATCGCGCCTCTCGAAAAACTATTGGCCGAGAAGCCAGCCGACTCGAAGGGTTGAGACTCCGCCGTGGTGGTGCGATGCGCGTTAGTGCGCGAATCGGAGAGGCGCGTCGCGCGGCCGAAGCCGCGCTGGATGCATTAAAGGCCCGCGTTAATCAACTTTGTACAGACGCGGTTTGCGGATCCGCGTCCAAGAGCGTCTCGGGGTTTATCCGATCATTCCTGGCTTCATCAATCGAAAATGAGCACGGTGTCTTTCTGATCGGGGATTCGCTTTTTCGCAGCAGACAATGGCGCCCGCGATTATTGGTCGCTGCAGAGGAGCTATGCGCGGCACTGCTGGTCAAACGGACTTCTGATGCGATTCTTCGCCGCACGATTGCTTAATGCAGGCGCTCGCGCAGCGTTCTCGGATGCGCGGCGTTTTGACGCGAACTGTCGCTGTCGCCTATAATTTACGTCCTTGGCGAATTAGCTCAGCTGGTTAGAGCAGAGGAATCATAATCCTTTGGTCCGGGGTTCGAGTCCCTGATTCGCCACCCATAAACAT
>VBCZ01000480.1 GCA_005889025.1 Betaproteobacteria bacterium | reverse complement strand
AAGAATCCTCTGGGAAGATTTCGGCAAGCAGGCAGCTTCGTCGCTGGCCTTTTTATTGGCCTCTCAATCGTGGTTACCGTCTTTGCGATGATGGTTGCGAGCCCCAGTGATTGGCAGACGTTCTTGGTCTTTGGAGCACCTATCATCCTCGTCCTCGGAATCACGCTGCAGGTCGTCATTACTGCCAAGCCCCGGCACCGGCGCACGATAGACACGAAGCTCGGAACTTTCCCCATCAGATTGATGGACTTGATCCATGAACAATGAACGAGCACTTCCCGGCGGCGGAGCCTCGCTTGACGATCCCGGCGCGCCACAGTTCGATGCCGCCGCGCTAACGGCTGCGTTAAGTCTTGACGCCAAGCCGGGTTTAGGTGGCGCCGCACGAAAGATTACAGCCACCTACGCTATTCCATACGACAGTCTGATGGCACGGCGCCGTCGAGCCATTCTGGCCGAATAGTCTCGCGGTGCGGCCCGGCGAATAATCACCTTGGAAGGAAGAGCTTCCGGCATAAGTGTCTAAGCGCCTAACGTCTTTTGTCTTTTAGTACGTCAATTCCGACAAGGGCCAACTCATCCCACTGGGCGCACTAGGGGCTGATCCTGTCCTTTGCGTGCTCACTCTAGGCGAACTGCTCACCCGCCAATTCCCAGAGCGCGAGGCGATCCTGGCTCCGTGGCTGCTGACGCAGAGCTTGACGATGATTCATGCATGGAGGGGCATCGGCAAAACGCACATGGCGCTAGGCATTGCGTATGCCGTGGCAACGGGTGGCAAGTTTCTAACGTGGGCAGCGCCGTGCGCTCGCCGCGTCTTGTATATCGACGGCGAGATGCCGGCCGTGGCTATGCGTGACCGACTCAAGGCGCTAGTGGAGGCCGACGAGCGTGATTTTGATACATCCTACCTGCGGATCGTTACGCCTGACGTGCAAGAAGGACCGATGCCTGACTTGGCCATCCGCGAAGGGCAGGAGGCCATCGAGGCCATCGCGACCGAGCGCGGGATCGAGCTAATCATCGTAGACAACATTTCCACACTTTGCCGCAACAGTGGCCCCGAGAATGAGGCCGAAAGCTGGCGCTGGCCGCAGGAATGGGCGCTGCGAATGCGCCGTGCAGGCCGGTCCGTACTGTTCATCCACCATTCCGGCAAGAGGGGCGCGCAACGGGGTAGCTCGAAGCGCGAGGATACGCTGGACGTGGTTATCAAGTTGAAACAGCCGTCTGACTACGTGCCCGAACAGGATGCACGTTTCGAGATTCACTTCGAGAAGTACCGTAGCCGCGCAGGCAACGACGCCAAGCCCATTGAGGCGAAGCTGGAGCGGGACGGCAACGGCCGCGCGTTCTGGACGTGGCGCACCGTCGAGGACACCATGGCACATCGAGTAGTGGCCTTGCATGACGAAGGGTTCAAACCGGGCGAGATCGCGGCGGAACTTGAGATCAACAAAAGTACCGTGAGCCGTCACCTAAAGGCTGCGCGCGCTGCGGGCCTGATCGGGGCGGGCAAATGAAGCCGCAGAGAGTTGCACGTTGCGGACTCTAGGCGATGCAACCACGCAACAGGAGGTTGCGGACGCAACGCGCGACGCAACGCCCCAGTTGAAGATCGGTCGCGCTCGCCTATGACTGGGCGAGAGTTGCGCGCGCAACTGCGCATGCAACAAGGATGCAACAGCGACGCCAAGGCGTGCAATAGCCGCACCGGCGAAAGTTGCCCGGCTGGTGCGGTGCACTATCGTTGGCGCGTTATCGGATCGCGGTGCGGCGTGTATGAAGTCTGCTTTCTGCCGGAGGCGACGCACGCCGAAGTGAGCGCGCTCTATCCGGGCGCTGTAGTTGAACCTCTGCCCGATTGCTATCAGGTCGTAACAGGCAGGTTAGCCAAAGGATTTCGATAAATGGGCGGCTACGGAAGCGGGCGATATGGATCGCGGGCGGTCATCGAGAGTCAATTTCGGATCAAATTACGCGACCTAACGGGCAAAACCGGAAAGGTGCAATGGTTCGATGACAACGGCGACCTTATGGCTTCGGCAGGCTATTTTCTGACGCCGGAGGCGGCGACACTGATTTATCGCGCTGAAGGCAAGCCCTATCGTCCGATGGTGCGCCTCTCGCGCATACCGTGCCGGTACGGTGGCAGCCGCACCTATTTCCACTGTCCGCGCTGTTACGAGCGCGTAGAGACTATCGTGCTTTTCGGCGCGGGCTCGCTTGGCTGCCGGCATTGCTTGCGCCTGCGCTACATCTCACAAGGTCTTTCCCTTGGCGACCGTTGGCAACGGCGGGCGGACATCCTCTACGCCAAGGCAGGAAACGAAAGCGACGACGGGCAAACGATCCATAAGCACAAGTGGA
>VBCZ01000108.1 GCA_005889025.1 Betaproteobacteria bacterium | reverse complement strand
TCGGCAATGTCGTTGGCTTCGTCATCGTGCTGACCACGGTACCGATCTTTGCCGCAATCCTGCGCGTTCCATTCTCCGCCGTGGCGCCGATGATCGTCGTGTCCTGCGCCATCGGCGCCTATGCCATCCAGAACGCCATGTTCGACATCTGGCTCATGTTGCTGTTCGGCGTCGTCGGCTACGTGTTCAAGAAGATCGGCATACCCCTGGCGCCATTCACGCTCGCCCTCGTGTTGGGCAACCGCGCGGAGGATTCATTCCGTCTGTCGATGATCGGGGCCGACGGCGATCTGCGCGTGTTCTGGTCCAATGGCCTCGTCGGAACGATCTCGACGTTGGCGGTCATGCTCCTGCTCTGGCCGATGCTGACGGCGGGCGCAGTTCGGATTCGCCGCGCGATAGCGGCGGGTGTGGCCTGAAATGCTGCTCGCAGTCGTCACCGTTCTACCGCCAATGACAAGATGTCAGATTTGATTGTCGTCGAACGGATCGGCGCCGTCGCGACCGTTGTGCTCAATCAGCCGGCAAGGCTTAACGCGCTGTCACAAGCCTCGTGGCGCGAGCTGGGAGCGCGCATGCGCGAGCTTTCCGCCGACTCCGATCTACGCTGCGTGATTCTGCGCGGCGCAGGCGTCAAGGCGTTCGCTGCCGGCGCCGACATCGCCGAATTCCCGACGGTGCGCGCCGACGCAGCACAAGGCCGCGCATACGGCGAACTTATTCAAGCTGCCATGCAATCCATCGGCTCGTGCGTTCACCCCACGATTGCGATGATCCGCGGCGCGTGCATTGGCGGCGGGCTGGAGCTCGCGCTGATGTGCGACTTACGCATTTGCGGCGAGTCGAGCCGGTTCGGAATTCCCATCAACCGTCTCGGCTTGACGATGGGCTACGGCGAGTTGACCGGGTTGCTCGCGGTCGTCGGCCCGGCGGTCGCGCTGGAGATCCTGCTCGAAGGCCGGGTGTTCGGCGCCCAGGAAGCACATAGCAAGCGACTTGTGCATCGGGTCGTCGCCGACGAGCGCGTCGAGAGCGAAGTTCATGGCACGGCACAGCGCATCGTCCATGGTGCGCCGCTTGTCGCACGCTGGCACAAGCGTTTCATTCGGCGCCTTGCGCTGGCGCCACAGCTCTCTTCGGCCGACTGGAACGAAGGCTTCGCGTGCTTCGATACCGAAGACTATCGAGAAGGATTGCGCGCGTTCCTGAGCAAGCAGACACCGCAATTTACCGGTAGATGATGGGCGCGCTCGACGGTCTCAAGGTCATCGAGCTTGCGCATATCATGTCCGGCCCGACCGCCGGCATGCTGCTCGCGGACATGGGTGCCGACGTAATCAAAGTCGAGAAGGTACCCGGCGGCGACGATACGCGGCGGTTCATTCCTCCCGAGGTCAACGGCGAGGCGAGCGCGTTCATGATGATGAATCGCAACAAGCGCGGTATCGCGCTCGACCTCAAACAGGACGCGGCGCGATCCGCCTTGCGACGATTGATCGACCGTGCCGACGTCGTGATCGAAAACTTCCGGGTCGGCACGCTGGAAAAACTGGACCTGGGCTACGAAGTCCTGCGCCTCGGCAACCCCGGGCTCATCTGTTGCGCGATTTCTGGCTACGGACGCAGCGGTCCCGACGCGCAAAAAGGCGGCTTCGACCTGGTGGCGCAGGGATTGAGCGGCTTGATGCGCATCACCGGCGAGCCCGGTGGCGCTCCGACCAAGGTCGGCTCGCCCGTCACCGACATCAATGCCGGGATACTCGCAGCCCTGGCGATCGTCAGCGCTTACGTGCACCGCCTGCGCACTGGCAAGGGACAACTCGTCGATACATCGCTGCTGGAAGCCGGCGTGATGCAAACGTTCTGGCAAAGTGCGATCTTTCTTGGCAGCGGTGTAGAAATCGGCGCGCTGGGCTCGGCGCATCCCCTGACAGCTCCGTACCAGGCGTTCGAAACCCAGGATGGATGGATCACCGTGGGAGCCTCGAATCAGGTCAACTATGTTCGCCTCATCCAAGTCCTCGAAGCACCGGAGCTTCTCGCCGACGAGAGGTTTGGCGACAACGCGTCGCGGATGGCCAACCTGCCGGCGCTGGTCGATCGTCTCACCGGGCATTTCAAACGCAAACCCTCGTCGGAATGGCTGGCGGCGCTGGGCGCGGCCGGCGTGCCCGC
This sequence comes from Betaproteobacteria bacterium, assembly GCA_005889025.1. GTDB lineage: Bacteria > Pseudomonadota > Gammaproteobacteria > Burkholderiales > Casimicrobiaceae > PALSA-1003. The sequence continues at coordinate 11,591 of VBCZ01000108.1, read as the reverse complement.
AGGCCCCGTGCTGTCGATTGGAGCAATGCTCGACCATCCGCAAGTTCTGGCGCGCGAAATGATCGTCGAGACGCGGCATCCCAAGGCCGGCGCGACGCGTGCGATCGGCTGCCCCATGAAGTTTTCCGATACGCCCGCGCAGATCCGCCGGCCGGCGCCGCTTTTCGGCGAGCACACGCGGGAAGTCCTGACGGAAGCAGGCTTGCACGATGCGGAAATCGACGCGCTGCTGGAGAGCGGCGCGGCGATACAGAGCTAGAGATTACAGAACATCAAATTGAACTCGACGTCCCGGTCGTACACAGCGCCGCGGTCCATGCCGGCGATACCCAGAAAGCGTATGTTCAGCGCGTATTTGTTGGCGCTGATTTCGGGTACGCACGACAGGTCGGCGGCCAGCGACAGGCGCAGCAGCTGAGCGACCTTCGCGGTCGTCAGCATGAGTTGAAAAACACCGCGATAAGCGGTGTGAAGGCTGGTCTTGCCGTTCTCTCGCAGTATTCTCAGCACGATCGACAGGCCGGAATGTATCGGGAGCAGTGGCGCGAGCCACGCGCGCAGATCCTGCTGGCGTTTCATCGGATCCAGATGAAGCCAGTAGTGATACGCCGGCAGGTCGAACTCACAGACTCCCCCGGGAATCCCGGTGCGCTGCTTGATCGCCATCAGCCATTCGTTCTCGCGCAAATGCGCACCGACCTTGCCGCTCTGGGCGAGCAATTGGCCGTTGACGTTGTCGATCTCGGCAAGCAGGGCGTCCAGCGCCTCGCGCTCGATGGCGGGATTGTGCCTCAGTGGCGCGAGCAGCTGCCGCTGCCTTTCGAGCTCTTGCAGAATGTCGGTCTTCAGGTCGGCGCGCGAGGCGACATCGGTGATCTCGAACAGCGCGATAAGAGCGGCATGGTGATCGGCAGGCGACGATCCTTCGGAAAAAAACAATGCGCGACCGTACAGACCCTCAAGCCGCATCATCGTGCGGATGCGTTCGTTCAGCGGATGTTCGTACCGGATCACGCGGGCGGCCAGCACCAATCTGCAACATTCTGCACCAAGTGCGCGAGTTGCGGCATGTCCAAATCCGTCAGTCAATGCGATTGCAAAGGCTGGGTCGCCAATCGGCGATAGCGAACGTCGAGGTCTCGGACCAGGGCGCCAATGTCGTGCTTCGCTCCGCTGTTGTCGAGAATGTCGTCGGCCGCCGCAAGCCGGCGCGACCGATCGACCTGCGTCGCCATGATCGCTCGGACCTCTTCGGGTGACATCGCACTGCGCGCGACGACGTCGATGATATCCGCGAGCCCCCCGCGCTCGATCAGTAACGGCACGACGGCGATGCCATAGGGTCCGCGCCAGCCGCCGATTTGCCGCTGCGCTTCTGCGCGGATCAACGGATGCAGAAGTGCTTCGAGTCGCGCGCGGGCTTTGGCATCGGCGAATACGAGTCGGCGCAGCCGGACGCGATCGATTTCACCCGAAGGCGTCGACACGTCGTGCCCGAACGATTCAATGATCGCGGCGTGGCCTGCTTCGCCCGGAGCCGACAGGCGATGCGAGAGAGCGTCGGCATCGACGATCTCGACACCCATTCCGGCAAAGGCATTCGCTACTTCGGACTTACCGCTGCCGATGCCACCCGTCAGTCCGACGACGTACGGCACGACGATCCTTATCCGGGAAGATAGAGAGAGATCAGCTGCTTGCCGAAGAAAAGTGCGATCGCGCCGGCGATGGCGAGATACGGACCGAACGCGAGCGGAACCTGGTGATCGCGTCCCTTGAAAGCGACCAGGCAGATACCTATCGCGGCACCGACGAGCGATGACAGCGCGACAATCGGGACCAGCGCTTTCCAGCCCAGCCACGCGCCCAGCGCCGCGAGCAATTTGAAGTCGCCGTACCCCATCCCTTCCTTGCCGCGGATCAGTTTGAACGCCCAGTAGACGCCCCAGAGAACCAGGTAGCCCGCAATCGCGCCGATCACGGCATCGCGCAGCGTGACCGATGGAACGGCGCCGAGCAGGTTGGCAAGAAGGCCGGTCCAGAGCAGCGGCAGCGTGAGGTTGTCCGGCAACAGCTGGGTATCGAAATCGATGAAGGTCAGGGCGATGAGCATCCAGAGGTAGACGCACGCCGCCAGACCCTCGGCGCTCACGCCGAAACGCACGATGGCCGCGACGGTCAGCGCCGCCGTGACAAGCTCGACGATCGGATAGCGGGACGATATGGGATGCTTGCACGCGGCGCAGCGGCCGCGCAGGACCAGGTAGCTCAGGACGGGGATGTTTTCCAGCGCGCCGATGCGGTGACCACACTGCGGACACTGCGATCCGGGCACGATCAGGTTATAGCGGGGAGACTCGGGAGCCGGCTCGCCGGCCAGTTCGGCGCATTGCGCGCGCCAACCCTGCTCGAGCATTCTAGGGACGCGGTGGATAACGACATTGAGGAAGCTGCCGATGCAAAGACCGATTACCGCGGCGGCGATGGTCACGCTGACGAGGTCGACGCTCATCGCTCACCTATGCGCAACTTCGAAGACTGCCGCCGCTAAAGGGACGCACCGCGTGAACGGTGCGTCACCATCAGACGACCGAGCCAAGCTTGAATATCGGCAGATACATCGCCACGACGAGCCCGCCGATCACGACGCCTAGGAAGACAATAATGATGGGCTCGAGCAAGCTGGTGAGCGCCGCAACCGCATCGTCGACTTCACGTTCATAGAAGTCGGCTACCTTCGAGAGCATTCCGTCGAGCGAACCCGATTCTTCGCCGATCTGCGTCATTTGCAGGACCATCGAAGGAAACAGGCCGGTGTTGTGCATGGCATTGGTCAGGCTCGTCCCGGTGCTCACCTCGGTCTGGATTCGACGGGTCCCCGCGATATAAACCGCGTTGGCCGACGCGCCCGCCACCGCATCGAGCGATTCGACCAAGGGCACGCCCGCGGCGAACATCGTCGCCAACGTACGGGTCCAGCGGGCTATCGTCGCCTTTTCGAGGATCTCGCCGACAACGGGAAGCTTGAGGGAAAGCCGATCGATGGCGAAGCGGAATGCTTGCGAGCGACGATGCAAAAAGAAGGATCCGAATATCAGCCCGCCGACGATCGCCGCCATCAGCCACCAGTAGGCGACGAAGAAGTCGGAAATCGCCATGACAATCAGCGTCGGCGTGGGGAGATTCGCACCAAAGCTCGTAAACACCTGCTTGAAGGCGGGAATGACCCAGATCATGATCACCCAGACCACGACGGTCGCCACGACAATCACCGATATCGGGTAGAACATGGCCGACTTGATCTTGCTCTTGAGCGCGAGGATCTTTTCCTTGTATGTCGCCAGGCGGTCCAGGATGCCATCGAGCATGCCTGCCGTTTCTCCGGCGTTGACGAGGTTGCAATAAAGCGCGTCGAAGTGCTTGGGATGCTCCCGAAACGCCTGCGACAGGCTCGATCCCGTTTCCACTCGCGACTTGATATCCATCATCAGCCGCGCGAAGCGCGCGTTGCTGTGGCCGCGGGCGACAATTTCGAACGCCTGCAGAAGCGGCACGCCGGCTTTGAGCATGGTCGCGAGCTGGCGGGTGAAAAAGGTGATGTCCTTGTCCTTTACGGACCGGCCGCCGTGAAAAGTCTGCCGCTTCAGCTTGCTGATGCGGATCCCCTGGCGGCGCAGGTTGGTGCTGACGACCGTCTCGGACGCCCCCTTCATTTCTCCGCGAACGTTGCGGTTGCTGCGGTCGATGCCTTCCCATAGGAAGGTGTACTCCTTCACCTCCCTGCGAGGATCTTTGCGCACTTCCCTGCGTTGTGCAGTTGCAATTGCCATGATGTCTCTTCCGATGCCGTTATTCGTTGGTGACTGCCTCGATTTCCTCGAGGGACGTCATTCCCTGCTTGACCTTCAACAGGCCGGACTGCCGCAGATTGCGAACCCCTTCCTTCTGCGACTGCTCGGCGATGTCGAGGACGGTGCCGTTGCGCATGATGATCTGCCGCATCTCGTCGGTGATCGGCAAAACCTCGTAGATCCCCATCCGCCCCTTGTAGCCCGTTCCCAAGCAATTATCGCACCCGGCGGGGCCGTATGCCTGCCATGAGCCGTCCAGATCCTGCTCCTGGAAGCCGGCCTGGATCAGCGCTTCGGGCGGGATATCCTCGGGCCGCTTGCAGTGGGTGCATAGCTTGCGCGCCAGCCGCTGGGCGGTGATGAGGATGACGCTGGACGCGATATTGAACGCGGGCACCCCCATGTTGGCCAGCCGCATGAGTGTTGCGGGCGCGTCGTTGGTGTGCAGGGTCGACAGAACCAGGTGACCCGTTTGCGCGGCCTTGATCGCGATGTCCGCGGTCTCGATATCGCGTATCTCGCCCACCATGATGATATCCGGATCCTGACGGAGGAAGGCTCGAAGCGCGTTGGCAAAGGTCAGCCCGGCTTTTTCGTTGAGGTTGACCTGGTTCACGCCGGCTAGCTGGATTTCCGCTGGATCCTCGGCGGTCGAGATGTTGATCCCGGGTTGATTGAGAATATTGAGGCAGGTGTAAAGCGATACCGTCTTGCCGCTGCCGGTTGGGCCGGTGACAAGGATCATTCCGTACGGCCGGCCGATCGCGTTCATGAGCAGCTGTTGCTGGTCGGGCTCGTAGCCCAGCGCCTCGATCCCCAATTTGACGCCGGCCGCGTCAAGAATACGCAGAACGATCTTTTCACCGTACAAGGTCGGCAACGTGCTGACCCGAAAATCGATCGAGCGATTCTTGTTCAGCACGAGCTTCATGCGCCCGTCCTGAGGGACTCGCTTTTCCGAGATGTCGAGCTTTGAAATGACTTTGATGCGCGAGGCCATCTTGTCCTTGATGACGAGCGGCGGCTGCGCGACTTCCTTGAGTACTCCGTCGAGCCTGTAGCGAATGCGGTAAAACTTTTCGTAGGGCTCGAAGTGGATGTCGGACACGCCTGCGCCGATGGCATCGAGCATGATCTTCTGCAGATATCTGACGACCGGCGCATCCTCGACTTCCTGATTCGCCTCTTCATCGGCCGCACTCTGGGGATTGCTTTCCTGGAGATCGACTTCCAGGTCGTCGGTAGTGACCAGATCCTTGAGGGTTTGCCCCATGATCTCGACAACCTTGGCGATTGCGCTGCCGAGTTTGTCGTCCTCGACAACCACCGGATCGATGACCAGATTGGTCTTGAACCGCACCTCGTCGAGCGCCTGCATGTTCGCCGGATCCGACACCGCGACAAAAAGGCGATTGCCGCGCTTGTGCAGCGGCAATACGCGACGGGTCGCGACAATCTTGGGATCGATGAACTCCTTGTTGATCTGGTCGAAGTCGAAACCGCCGAGATCGAACAGAGGCGCGCCGAACGCCCGCGACGCAAACTGCGCGACCTGCGAGGAGTTCATGCGCTTGGCAAGGAGGATTTGTTCTACAAATCCGATGTTGGCGGTTTTCGCCTGACCTTGAAGCGTTTCGGCGTCATATTCCGACAAAAGACCGTGCTGGACCATCGCCCGTGCGAGGCCGCTGATGTTCTGGGTTGCCGCGTGCGTTGCCATGGCGAGCAGTCTTGGTGACAGGCGGTGCTTCTGCCTGTTATTCCGAAGGCATAAAAGTTAACTTATCGATGATGCCTGCTGCCCCGTGCTTTGTAAAGCCTGCGCCTGCGCGCGGCCCACCGGGGGCAGCAGTTTGACGACCTTGACCGCGCGATCCTGGACCTGCAGCACTTCGAGCCCCTGCCCGGCGATCCGGAAGCTGATGCCAGCGTCCGGAATGTCGCGCAAATACTCGACGATCAGGCCGTTCAGCGTTTTCGGCCCGTCGAGCGGAAATGCGGTCCCCAGCTTCCGGTTCAGGATGCGCAGTGGCGCCATCCCGTCGACGACGATGCTCCCATCCGGTTCACGGCGAAATATGTCGGCGCCGCCGGGGCCCTGCGTGGTGAATTCCCCGACGATTTCCTCAAGAATGTCCTCCAGCGACACCAATCCCAACAGTTCGCCGTATTCGTCTACTACAAGTCCGAGCCGCTGACGGTCTGCCTGGAATTGCTGCAACTGCGCAAGCAGCGGCGTTCCCGCGGGAATGAAGTAGGGCGGCCGCAGGATTGTGCGTAAATGCTCGCCATCGAGCTCGTTCGCCTGCTGCAGGCGCACGACCTGCTTGATATGGATGATGCCGATAATGTTGTCGAGGGTATCGTCATACACCGGCAAGCGCGTGTGATAGCTCGTCGCGAGCTGCTGGGCGAGCAGTTCGGGCTTCGCCGACAGGTCGAGCGCCTCGATGTGATTGCGAGGGGTCATCACATCGTCGACACTGATCGAGTCGAGGTCGAACAGATTCGCGAGCATCGCCCGATGCCTGCCGCGAAAGTAGTGGCCCTCGAGAACAAGGCTGCGCGCTTCCTCGGGCGAAAGTGCGGTTTCCGGCTCCGCGCTGGGTTGAAGATGCAAAATGCTCAAAAGCCCCTGGACGAAAAGATTCACGAACCACACGACGGGGGTCGCGGCTTTGAGCATCGGCGAGAGTATGTAGCTCACTATGGGCGCCAGCCGATCCGCGTGCGCCGCGCCCAGGACTTTCGGGGTGATTTCGGAGAAGACCAGCAATCCGAACGAAATCGCGACGGTTCCGAGGGCCAGTGCCAGCTCGCCTTCTCCGAAGAGCCGCTTGGTGATGACCGCCGTCAGGGTGGCGGCGCCTGCCGCCACCAGGGTATTGCCCAGCAGGATTACACCCAGGAGCTTGTCGGTGCGTGCGAGCAACCCCAGCGCAAGTTTCGCGCCGCGGACTCCCTTTTGAGCGCGCAATCTCAAGCGGTAGCGGTTGACCGCCATCATCGCCGTCTCGGCAATCGAAAAGAAACCCGAGACGACAAGCAGCGCGACCAGCCACGCGACCAGCGTCGAAAACGGGATGTCGTTCAAACTACGGGCGCCGGCGGAACATCCAGGCGAGTATTTGGCCGGTCGGGGGCGCTGTCAAGAAAGAAGCGCCGGACCTCACGGGAAGCACGGGACCTATCGATGAAGAATGACCTCGAGGACGAACTTGCTGCCGATGTAGGCGAGTACCAGCAGGACGCTCGCGATCAGGATCCAGTTCAGCGCGGCGCGCCCCCGCCAACCAAAGCGATAGTGCCCGAGGAGCAGTGCCGCGTAGGCGAGCCAGGCGAGCACCGAAAAGACAATCTTGTGCGTAAACGCCAGGGGCTTGCCGAAGAGCTCTTCCGAGAAAAGTATTCCCGTCGCTAGTGTCAGCGTAAGGAGGATAAAGCCGGCGCCGACGATGCGAAACAGAAACCGCTCCAGCGTGAGCAGAGGCGGCATCGAATCGGCGCGAGGTTCGGGAAGTCCGCGATGCAGCCGCTTCTCGAGTCCTATCAATACCAGCGCCTGGAGCGCGGCGACGATCAGCAATGCGTATGCGGTGAGCGCAATCGCGATGTGGACGCGCACCAGCGGCGCTTCGCTCAGCGCAAAGGGATGCGGATTCGAAAAAACCGCGGAGAGAAGCAGGGCGATCGCCGCGACGGGAAAAGCGACCGCGGTAGCTCCGGGCAATGCGCGGGAAAGCGACCCTAGCCACGCGAAAAGCGCGGTAAGGCCGCCGACCGCCGACAGCGCATTGACGAGGCTCAAGTCGAGTTCATCGGCGACGAGCAGCGCACTTGCCACGATAAAAAAATGCCCTGCAAGCGCGGCGGCGGGGAGCCAGTTCGTCGCCGCGGCCAATCGCGCCGGATTCGCATGCGCCGGTTTGGCGAGCAATTTCCATTCGAGCCAGGCAGCGGCGAGGTATGCGGTCGCAACCGCCAGGTAGAGTAAAATCATCTAGTGCTCGCATCCCGGCAGCGCGAGTTTACACCAACGACGCGGCGTTTTTCGCCGCTCACCCATCGCAAAACTCATGCTCGACAATCTCACCGAGCGGCTTGGCCGCATCATCAAGGGTCTTCGCGGCGAAGCGCGACTCACCGACGCCAACATCCAGGAAGCTCTGCGCGAAGTGCGCATGGTGTTGCTCGAGGCCGACGTCGCGCTGCCGGTGGTCAAGGATTTCATCTCCGCCGTCCGCGAAAAAGCGCTGGGACAGGATGTTGCGGGATCGCTGACGCCCGGCCAGGCGCTGATCGGCGTCGTGCAGCGCGAGCTTGCGCGTCTGATGGGCGGCGAAGCCGTGCCCATCAACCTGGCCACCGCACCGCCCGCGGTCATCCTGCTCGCGGGGCTGCAGGGTTCGGGAAAGACAACCACCGCCGGCAAGCTCGCGCGGCTGTTGCGCCAAGACATGCGCAAGAAAGTGCTGCTGGTAAGCTGCGATGTCTATCGACCGGCGGCGATCGCGCAGCTGCACACGCTTGCACAACAAGTCGACGTCGATTTCTTCGCTTCCGAGGTAGGGCAGCAACCGCTGGACATCGCCGCAGCGGCGATCGACTGGGCGCGTCGTCATTATCACGACGTCGTAATAGTCGACACCGCGGGGCGCCTCGCGATCGACGAGGCGATGATGCGCGAGATTGCCGCATTGCATGCGGCGACCCGGCCGGTGGAGACGCTCTTCATCGTCGACGCAATGCAGGGACAGGATGCCGTCAACACGGCCAAGGCGTTTGGCGACGCGCTGCCTCTGACCGGGATCGTGCTGACCAAGCTCGACGGCGACGCGCGGGGCGGAGCGGCACTCTCGGTCCGGCAAATCACGGGCGCGCCGATCAAGTTCGCCGGCGTCGGAGAAAAGCTCAATGGTCTGGAAGTTTTTCACCCGGATCGGATGGCATCGCGCATCCTCGACATGGGCGATGTCATCACGCTCATCGAGGACGCGCACAAGCAAGTCGACGTCGAGCAGGCGCAGAAGCTCGCCAAGAAGGTCAAGTCCGGCAAGGGCTTCGACCTCGAGGATTACAAGGCGCAAATCGGACAAATGAGGAAAATGGGAGGGATGCAGGGCTTGCTCGACAAACTTCCCGGCGAGCTTGCTCGTGCGGCGCAGGGAAATCAGGTCGACGAACGCACGATTCGCCGCATCGAGGGAATCATCAACTCGATGACCCCGACCGAGCGGGCGAAGCCTGAACTGCTCAAGGCATCGCGCAAGCGCCGCATCGCCGCGGGCGCCGGCGTATCTGTGCAGGAAGTCAACCGTTTGCTCTCGCAGTTCGAACAGGCGCAAAAAATGATGAAAATGATCGCCAAAGGGGGTATGCAACAGATGTTGAGGGGCCTCAAGGGCGCGTTTCCCGGACTGCGCTGAGAAAGCCACCGGGCCATATCTTGCGACACGCTTCATTTTCATCGTATAATCAATGCCTTTTTGCTGAGCGGGAAACCGACATGGTGGTGATCAGACTTGCCCGGGGGGGCGCCAAGAAGCGGCCTTTTTTCAACGTCGTCGTCGCCGACTCGCGCAACCGGCGGGACGGTCGCTTTATCGAGCGCGTCGGCTTCTACAACCCCATTGCGGGCGAAAAAGAGGAATCGTTGCGCCTTGCGCTGGATCGCATTGACCACTGGAAGCACCGGGGCGCGAAACTTTCCGACACGGTGGCCGGGCTGGTCAAAAAGGCTTCTGCTGCCCAGACGGCGGGTCCGGCGGCGGCCGCTGGCTAGCAAAGTCGCAGAATTTGTCGTCATGGGGCGCTTGGCCGCCCCGTACGGCATCGAAGGTTGGGTCAAGGCGCGTGCATTTACCGCTGTGCCGGGCGCGTTGCTCGAATACGATCATTGGTGGCTCACCAGGCAGGAGCGCGATGACGCGTGGCAGATGTTTCGCGTGCTGAAGTCGCGCCTTCATGCCGACACCGTGGTGGCCCAGCTGGAAGGGATCGCGGCTCGCGAAGACGCCATGACGTGGCGAGGAGCGCTGGTGGGGGTGCCCCGCGATATGTTGCCTCGGCCGGTGTCGGGCGAGTATTACCGCGACGAGCTGCTCGGGCTGGGCGTGGTGAATCGCGACGGGCAGGCATTGGGGCGCGTCGCGGGATTTCTGGAAAGCGGCGCCCATCCGATACTCCAGGTGGATGCGCCGGATGGGCGCGCCAGGCTCATCCCCTGGGTAGGCGCGTACATCGACGCAGTCGACATCGCCGCGCGGCGGATACTGGTCGACTGGCCGCTCGATTTTTGATTCGTCGCAGCGGGCTCAACGCCGGCTATTGAAAGAGCGGTACGCCGTGATGCTTGTCGAAGTCGTCACGCTTTTTCCAGAGATGGTCGATGTCGCGTCCCGCTACGGCGTGACAGGGCGTGCCCGGGAGCGCGGTTTGTGGACCTTGCACTGCCGAAATCCGCGCGATTTCGCCACGGATGCGTATCGCACCGTCGACGACCGACCCTACGGCGGCGGCCCGGGCATGGTCATGCTGGCCGAACCGCTGGAAAAGGCGATCGCCGCAGCGAAAGAGGTCATGCGAGAGTCGGGAGTCGTCGAACCTCGGGTCGTTCATCTGACGCCCCAGGGCCGACCGCTTACCCACGCACATGTAGAAAAGCTGGCGAAGGAGCGCGGACTGGTGCTCGTGGCGGGACGATATGAAGGCATCGACGAGCGTGTCATCGAGCGCGCCGTCGATCTGGAGTTTGCCGTGGGGGATTTTGTCGTTTCCGGCGGCGAATTGCCCGCGCTGATGCTGATCGACGCGGTCGTTCGGCAAATCCCGGGCACGCTCAATGACGCGCAGTCCAGCGTCGACGAATCGTTTGTCGACGGCTTGCTCGATTGTCCTCATTACACGCGGCCGGAGGTTTACGGTGAACTCGCGGTGCCCGCGGTGCTGCTGTCGGGCAATCACGCCGAGATCGCCCGGTGGCGGCGCCGCCAGGCGATCGGGCGAACCTGGCTGCGGCGCCCGGAGATTCTGGCTGCACGGGGATTGAGCCCGGAGGAACAGGGCCTGCTCGATGAATTCAAGCAGGAGCAGACGTAATACAATTTCACCCGATCAAACACGCATCAGACGGCGCTCACGGCTCGCGCCAGGCCAAGGGCCCATTGGACGAAAGGAAATGCAATGAACATCATCGACACGCTGGAAAAGGAAGAGATCGCCCGTCTTGGCAAGACCATTCCTGAATTCGCGCCGGGCGACACGGTCATCGTCAACGTCAGCGTTGTCGAAGGTGAACGCAAGCGGGTGCAGGCCTATGAAGGCGTCGTGATCGCCAAGCGCAACCGGGGGCTCAATTCGTCGTTCGTCGTGCGCAAGATTTCCAGCGGTGAAGGCGTGGAGCGGACATTTCAGACTTATTCGCCGCTGATCGCGAGCATCGAAGTCAAGCGCAAGGGGGACGTACGGCGCGCAAAGCTCTATTACCTTCGCGATCGCTCCGGCAAATCCGCGCGAATCCGCGAAAAGCTTGCGCATCGCGAGGGCAAGCAGGGCGAATAGAGGACTTCGCGCTTTGAAAAAGGGCGGCCGGCAGGCCGCCCTTTTTTGCACCAAGTCAGGAAATAGCGCGCGACAGCGTGTTTTGCCTCGTGACGCCCAGAGGCAGCGTATGACGCTGCGCGTCGGCCAAAGCGAGCGGCGCCGTCTCGAGGCGGAGATGTCAGCTTGCATTGGCGGGGT
>VBCZ01000107.1 GCA_005889025.1 Betaproteobacteria bacterium | reverse complement strand
GCCACGGTCGAAGCCGAGGGTAGCAAGAAGCTGTATCGAATCAGTGACGCCGGCTTGGCGAACCTCAACGAGAACCGCGCGTTTGTGGACGCCGTACTGGCACAGCTCGCACACGTGGGTAGCAAAATGGACCGGGTCCGCCAGGCGTTCGCCGGCGACGAGCCGGGCGACATCGCTCATGCCGCGGTCGACGCGGCACGCCACGAGTTGCGCGCCGCGCTGATCGCCAAGCTCAATGCGTCTCCTTCAGCCGAGGAATTACAGCGGATATCGGAAGTGTTGAAGCGAGCCACCGAGGAAGTTCGGCGAAAGAGATGATGTTGATCGTGCCGGCAAACCCACGCTCGTTCGCATAGCGCGGAGCTGGCACAGTCAAACCACGTTGCGGGCGAGCCCGCGAGTAACCGTCAGTAGTCGCGCAGGTCGCGCCGGCGAAACCTGAGTCCCGGTCGTGGCTCTTCGCTCTCGGTGCGTGTTGCCAAGTGCGACATGCTGGGTACTTCGTTTGCCCAAGTCTCCTGGCTGACGGCGCGGCGATTGGGCTTTTGTGTTTCCAGAGGCAATTGATCGCCATGACCGATCGACGTGCGAGCAGAGGCGATCGTTACATCATTTAGCGATAGCGCTGTTGAAAGTTCTTCGACAAGGTTCGGATCGCTCTGCTCGACATAATGCACGAGGTCGCTCACCTGGCTCGAGGTAGCATGCGCGGCGTCATCGAACGATACCCGCATCTCAGGCGATCGGGCCTGCCGCACGTATTTGGCAAAAACGCCGCCGCCGACCACCTTCAACGCCAGAGGGCCCACTGATGCGAGCAGGCGGCCCAAGAGACGCACGCGCAGCGCGACACCGAATTCCCCAAACCCGCCTGCCACGATTGCAGACAACGAGAGCTTTTCCTTTGCGGCGACGATGCCTGCAACGGTCTGACGCGACTGTTCTTCGCCGGAGTGCGGTGATGCTGGGGATGGCTCAGGAATCTTCATCAGGAACTTCCTGCTACGAGAAGGCGTTGGACAGCTGAATCCTACAATGCAGGTTGCAAGCATAGTACGAAAAATCCGTAAAGGAAAAGTACGAATGTTCATAACCTAATGTCGGTTTTGCGTTGGGCCCACGCGCGACGCGCCATGCCGATGCATGCGTCAAAATTGGGCCCCGGCCTTCGCAGAGGCGACGGTGGTGGTGTCGACTCCGCGAGATCTGTACGGGCCCCGGCCGGAGTTCATCCCTTCGCAAGCTCGGGGGCGAGGCGACGAGGTTGTGTCTTGCGTCGATCGCATGCACGGGGCAAATCTGTTTTGCCAAGTCCGGACTAAGCCCTGTAATCTTGTCCATGACTTTCACTCTCGTCCGATGTCCGCGGGCACGCGCGGCAATACCGTTGTGTCGCGACGGCTTCACGATGCTGGAGATGGCGGCGGTCCTCGCGATCATCGCTATCCTGGCGATCATTGCGGTTCCGAGCTTTCAGGATCGGATCATCCGGGACCAGATCATCGCCGCAGTGCCCCTCGCCGACATCGTGAAGGCTCCGATCGCGTCGTCATGGGCCACGGTGCAAACCTTGCCCGCAAATAACGCCGCCGCGGGCTTGCCGCCCGCCGAAAAGATTGTCAACAACTATGTCAACTCGATTGCGATTCACGACGGCGCGATCGACATAACTTTCGGCAACAGCGCGAATGGTCTCATCAAGGGCAAAGTTCTCACGATCCGTCCCGCGATCGTGGCCGATGCACCCATCGTCCCGGTCGCGTGGGTATGCGGCAACGCCGACGGCCCCGGTCAGATGACCGTCAAGGGCGAAAATCGGACCGATATCCCTGCGAATTTTTTGCCGTTGAATTGCCGCGCGCCCGGACGATAGCGTCGAAGATGCAACGCTTGCCGCGGACTCGTGGCGGGCACTCGCCAGTCGCGCTCGCCTCCTGCCCGGGCGGCGGGTCTTGGGGGCGTCCCACGATTCGGACGAAACGCGTCCGTGCGTGGCATAACTATTGCACTACTCAGACTGGATTCGCCTCTTCTGAGGGAGACAGTTTGTGTCTACTTATCGCAAATTTGATGATATGCGCTTGCCGTCGAACGATGTCCACGCAAGTGGCAGGTATTCCCAGAAGCCGGGCGTAGAGCGTTCGGTCAAGCCGCCCGATCCAGCCCGTGTGGAGGAGCATAAACGCCGTCGTAAGACAACGCCGGCAAGCGTGCCACTGCCTCGTACCCTGAATTGGGTCGAAAGCCTTCCTTCCAGCGTCAAACCGACTGCCCTTCTGCGTCAGTATCCCCGGATTGCCAACGTTTTTGCGGCAACTTGGGAAGACCCGGTTGCCTTGAGTTCATACATCGCGTGCCTGTTCCTGGACGACCGCGGAGACCGCAAAGGCTTCGCGCCGGACGTCCTTAGCGAGTTGGTGGCGTTGCGGGACTATCACGCCAAGCTCGCCGGGCTCAGCCTGGAAAAAATGACAGGCTAGGCGTCGGTAAACGGTGGCAATGTTCAGCAGCCTGAGATTCTTCGCTGGCGCTCAGAATGACAACCATAACGTGACACGGGCCGGTGGCAATGTTCAGCAGCCCGCGATTCTTCGCTGCGTCAGAATGACAACCACAATGAGAATGACGACCACGATGAGAATGACAACCAAAACGGTGACAACCAAAATGTCATTCTGGGGAGCGCAGCGACGAAGAATCTGCTTTGGGCAATACGTTGACTATTCCCAACAGCAGAGTGCTCCTTCCCCTTCGCAGAAGTTGCTGCCAGCGTTTCATGCAGGCAAGATGCAGGAAGGGCTCTTTCAGCGAGCCTGATTAGAGCTACCGGTGTTCGGAGAGCTCAGGATGGCACAGACCGAATTTCGCGGAGTCTTTCCCTACCAAGGGCGCGCTGGAGCTCCAGGGCTACGACGTCGGCCCGCCTCTGCCATCCCAGACGCCGCTCACTGATGCGGGACGCGCCGAACTCAAGGCTCTCCTCGCGGACCTCGGAGCGTTAACGCCGGCGACCACGGCGGCGTAGGCGTTTGCATCGGCGAGCCGGCGTCAGGCTCGTTTCGCGCGGCTGGGATCCTGCCAAAATTGCTCGCATTCATGCTCACTCGCAAAGGACAGGATCTGCTCGCCGTAGCCGCCTTGATGGCGATGCTCGCCGTGGCAAGCACGTTGGCAATGATACGAATCGCCGTCAGCCAGCAACCGGTCGATCCCGCGATCAATCCGAGCCCGCTCGGCTATACGTTCAGCCTCGCGCTCTTTGTCGTCCCGTGCCTCGTCTTTGGCGTCTGGATATGGCGAAGTCCCCGGACCCCGAATCAACGCCGCGCGTGCTTCCTGACATTGGCGCTCCTCGTGCCAATGGGGTTTATCCTCGACCTGTTCCTGGGGCGCACGTTTCTGAGATTCCCCAACCTCGACGCCACGCTAGGCATTCTCATTCCAGGCTACGATGCGCGCAGCGGGTGGCATGGCTTGTGGGGCGCCGGATGGAAGCCGTTCCTGCCGCTCGAGGAGTTCGCGTTTTACGCGCTCGGCTTCGCGGCGATACTCCTCGCCTACATCTGGGGGGATGAGATTCTGTTTCGCGCCAACAAGGTGGACGATCGCCAGCGGACACCGTATGTGTTCCGGGGTTGGAAGGCCACACTGCTTTTCTGGCTTGTCGTTGGTGCCGTGCTGTTTGGCATTGCCTGGCTCATTCGCCGCGCGGTACCGAGCCAGAGCGGCACAGCGTTCCCCGGCTATTTCCTCTTCATCCTGAGCGCCAGCATCGTCCCCAGCCTCTTTTGTTCGCGTGTGGCCTTTCAGTTCATCAACTGGCGCGCGCTGGCCGTCGCTTGGCTCTTCATTCTGACGAGCCGGACCAGATGATGGGCATCTTCTTCAAGCCGTACTGCGACCTGCCGATCGAGGCGGTGCTCGTCTGGACGTTAGCGTCGTGGACAACGGTCATCATCTACGAAACGATCCTTACTGCCATTCATACGGGACGCAAAGGGTGGCGTATTTTCGGCGTGGTCCGCGCCGCAGATCCGGAGCTCGAAAGGGTCAAGCGCGTGCACCAGCAGGAAGGACGACAGGCACGAGTTCCTTGAAGGATGGGCGGACCATCCGTCCGCTTCCGGCAGTGGAACTCATACGATCGAAAAGTTGAGCGTTGTATTTGACTGCGCAAGCACTGCATGGCTGGACCCACGAGAGACTTTTGGCAGGAGCGCTTCGCGGCGAATGACACGCCGTGGGATCGAGGCGACGCGAGTCCGCAGCTCGCGGCTTGGCTCGCTTCGGGTGAGCTGACGCCATGCCGCATACTCGTGCCCGGTTGCGGCGGAGGGCACGAAATCGCGGTCCTCGCCCGAGGGGGTTTCGATGTCACGGCGCTCGACTACGCGCCAGCGGCAATCGCGCTGACTCGCGGGCGGCTTGCTAGCGCCAATTTGCGGGCGACGCTCGTTCAGGCGGACGCGCTCGAATGGCTACCAGCCACGTTCTTCGATGCCATCTACGAACAGACTTGCCTGTGCGCACTGCATCCCGATCAGTGGCGAATCTATGCGGATCGAGTCGACGCCTGGCTTGCGCCCCAGGGGCGGCTGTACGCGCTATTTATGCAAGTCATGCGTCCCGGCGCGGCCGAAGGTCGGGTCGAGGGCCCGCCCTATCACTGCGACGTCAACGCAATGCGCGCGCTGTTTCCCGCATCACGCTGGGAATG
>VBCZ01000479.1 GCA_005889025.1 Betaproteobacteria bacterium | reverse complement strand
AGACCCTGATAACATACTAGCGCGCCATTATCTCGGTGGCGTTCATTATCAGCGCAACGAGCTCGACGCCGCGTTGCCGCTGCTCGAGGCTTCCGTAAAGGCGTCGGCGCGTGAGCCGGAATTCCACAACAACCTCGGGCTCGCTTATGCTGCGGCGGATCGCGAAGCGGATGCATTGGACGCCTATCGCGCTGCGCTCTCGCTCCAGCCCAATCACGCCGCCGCGTGGAACAACCTCGGGCTGGCTTTGCAATCGACGAACGACGTGGACGGCGCGATCGACGCGTTTCGGCGCGCCGTAAGCCTCAAGCCCGATTTCGCACACGCGCATTGGAATCTGGCGCTCGCACTGCTGCTCGACGGACAGTTTTCTGCCGGCTGGAATGAATACGAGTGGCGGCTCCGCCTGCCCGAGCTCGGGCGGGACCGGCGTTCGTATCCCGGACCGTTGTGGAACGGAAGCCCGCCCGCCGGAAAGACGATTCTGTTGTACGCCGAACAGGGCCTCGGCGACGCGATCCAGTTCGTGCGATATGCGACACGGCTCGCGCGCGACGGCGCGCGAGTGCTCATCCAGTGCACCGAGCTGCTGCGCCCGTTGCTCGCCACCGTGGAGGGCGTGGCCCAGGTGCTCCGCGAGAATGAGCCGCTGCCGCGCTACGACGCGCATCTACCACTGCTGTCGCTGCCGCGCGTGTATGAGACGAACCTCGAATCGATTCCCGCCGGCGTGCCCTACATCGTCCCCGCAGACGATACGCGCAAGGCGACGCGCGAAGCCCTTGCGTCGCTTCGGCAGCAACTGAAGGTCGGCATCGCGTGGGCGGGCAGCAAGGCGCATAGCAACGACCGCAACCGCTCGTGCGCGCTGGCGACACTTGCGCCGCTTTTTGATCTTCCCGATATGGCGTGGTTCTCGCTGCAGCACGGCGATGCGGCTCGGCAGATCGACTCCATTGCTGCGACATCCAGGCTCGTTCCTCTTGCGGCCGATGCGACGCTGGAGGCCACGGCTGCATTGATCGCGGAGCTCGATCTGGTGATCAGCGTCGATACCAGCATCGCTCACCTCGCGGGCGCGTTGGCCAGACCTTGCTGGGTGCTGCTCCCTTTCGCGCCGGACTGGCGCTGGATGCTGCGACGCGCCGACAGCCCATGGTACCCGACGCTGCGACTGTTTCGTCAGCCGCGGCCGCGGGAATGGTCGCCGGTCGTGAGCCGGATTGCCGTCGAGCTTGCCGCGTTAGTCGCGGCGAAATTATCGTGAGCGGACGCAACTAGCCATGTCCGAGCAGTGCTTGCGGGCTTGGCAGTATTGACGTGCGCATGCAGGACGCTCGCAGCTGCAATCCGGGCAGTCAATTGAGTCCGATCGGCCTCCCAGAGATAGTCACCATACAGCGTAACGTCAGAACCTCGTTGACGTCCGGCGCGGCTACCTCGCGGGTGCGCTGACTGCATCCCGATAGAATGCTTCCAGTGCAGCGAGCGGTGCGGGATCGTCGAACAACACGCCCCTTCGCTCGCGGATGCGCGAGCGAAGCTTGGCCCGCCACGGCGCATCGCCGCAAAGCCGTGTCGCGATGCGAACGTAATCGTCGACATCGGTCGCGATAAGCTCGTTCATGCCGATCAGGGAAAGCATCCCCAGGCTCTGGCGGCCGCGCATCATCGCCCCGGGCAAGGTGACGATGGGGACGTTGCAATCGAGCGCGTCGACGCTGGTTTGCCCACCGGACCAGCGCAGCGTATCGAGCATGGCGTCGCATGCCAGGTTGACCGCGAGGTAGCCTTCGTGGGTCAGCTGCGGCAGCACGCGCGTTCGCTCGCGTATGGGCAAGCCGTATTGCTCAAAGCAGCGAGCCAGCCGGCGCATGAACTGGTCGGTGATCGCAGGGTGACGGCCGGCAAACAGCACCAGAACCGCCCGCGGATTCGCCGCGATAATCCGAGCAAACAGCACGTCGTTGTCGGGATGAATTTTGAACAGAGACTGCGGGCACAACAGCAATATCGCATCCGTCGGCAGCGCAAGGCTTGTGCGCTCGACGGGCGCGGGCAGCGTCTGCCGCCGGAAGCGCGTGCCGATTCCCGGAAGGCGAATCAGTTTTTCGGTGTAATGCGCGTCTGCGTGTTCGGGTTCCATCGCCGCACAGGAGAGGAAGCCGTCTATGGTTGCGTGTCCTGTAGTCACGGGATGACCCCATGCGGCGTACTGTCGAGGCGCAAGCCTCATCGCCGAGAGCGCGAAGGTCACCTGGTCCATGCCAAGCTCCGGATAGACCAGCACGTCGAGACGCTCACCGCGGATCACCGGTGCGATGGTCGACGGCAACGCGTCTCCCCCGACGAACGGGCGCACCCGATCGGCGCGCGCGCGGATCGCCGTCGTGACCCCGTCGACGTCGCCGCCCAGCGGATAAAAGCAAACCTCGAAACGCTCGCGATCGAGATCGGTCAGCCAACGGGCGAAGTACCGGCCTACGGTACACTCACGAAGAAGCGCGGAGACGAATCCGATGCGAATCTTGGGTCCTGCTACCGGAGTAACGGCCAAGGGTGCACGCCAAACGGGGTCGACGCGGTCCAGCGCCGATGCCGCGAGCGCTGCGTAGCGCGCCTGCAGCTCGCGGTCGTTCTCCCCCTGATAGGCGAGGAAGAAGTTGCTCCAGACGAGGCCGTCGGCAACCTCACGCCATGTCGAGCCGGCGATCCGGGCGTCGAGCTCGCGCTCCAGCGCCTCCAGACCGTGAAGGTATTCCGCGCGTGCACGGGCGATATCCTCGGCGTCGGCATAGATCACCGGCAGCGTCAGGTTCATCGCCAGCGCTGCGCGCAGGTATCGCGGCTTTTGGCGCAGCGCGACCGCATACGCCTTTCT
>VBCZ01000478.1 GCA_005889025.1 Betaproteobacteria bacterium | reverse complement strand
AAAACAGCTACGATGCGCCGCGCCTCACGCGCCCATGGAGAAGGGCATCCCCAGCGCGTTCGGGCGAAGGCTCGCAGGCGGGTCCGAGTTCGCGGAAGCCTTGGCGATAGACTGGGCAGCCCATGTTAATCATCCTTCTCAAGTGATCCAGCGTCATGTTCGATTTCGTATACCGCAAAAAACGCGTCGTTCAGGTAATTCTGGCGTTGATTACCCTTCCCTTCGCGTTCTTCGGCGTCGACTACTATTTCCGCAGCGCGGGCTCCGTCAGCGAAATCGCCAAGGTGGGAGGGGACCGAATCACACAGGCGGAATACGCCGAAACGATCCGCGAGCAGCAGGATCGGATGCGCCAATCCATGGGCGCAAACTTCGATCCCACGGTGTTCGACAGCCCTGAAGTCCGCTATTCGGTTTTGGAGCAAATCATCAGCCAGCGACTGCTCGAAAGCCAGGCGCGGCGTGACAGTTTCCGTGTCTCCGACGCACAGCTCGCGCAGTTCATCGGCGCTTTGCCTGCCTTCCAGGAGGACGGCAAGTTCTCTCGGGCGCGCTACGAGCAATTGCTGGCTTCGCAGAGCATGACTCCTCTGATGTTCGAACAGCGTCTTCGTCAAGAGTTGACCCTGGCTCCGTTGCAGGAGCCGCTCGCCAGCGCCAACATTGTCGCGCGCAGCAATGTCGAACGCTATTTGTCGCTGCTCGATCAGCAGCGTATCGCATCGTCAGCATCGATAGCGCCGGAGGCCTATCTCAAGGACGTCAAGATCGACGATGCGGCGGTAAGAGCCTTTTACGATAGCAACCAGTCGGCGTTCCAGACCCCCGAAGAAGTCAAGATCGAATACGTTTCGCTCAACCCAGAGGCGGTTTCAGGGCAGATTGCCGTGGATCCGGCCGAAGTCAGGAAGGTGTACGACGATAATCTCAAGCAGTACGGCAAGGCGGAAGAGCGCCAGGCGAGCCATATTCTGATCGCCGTCAAACCCGACGCCAGCGAAGAGCAAAAGACAGCGGCAAAAAAGAAGGCAGAAGACATTGCAGCACAAGCGCGCAAGGCTCCGTCGCAGTTCGCGGAAATCGCCAAAAAGAATTCGGACGATCCTGGTTCCGCCGGTCAGGGCGGCGATCTCGGCTTTTTTGCGCGCGACGGTTCGATGGTCAAGCCGTTCGAAGATGCAGTGTTCACCGCGAAGCAAGGCGATATAGTCGGGCCGGTACAAACCGATTTCGGCTGGCACGTGATCAAGACCACTTCGATCAAGCCGGGAAGGACTTTGAGCTTCGACGAAGCGAGGCCCGGGATCGAGCAGGACCTCAAGCGCCAAAAGGCGAGCAGGAAGTTTGTCGAGACGGCGGAACAATTCCAGAACCTGGTCTATGAACAGTCGGAATCCCTACAGCCGGCTGCAAAAGCGCTCAACTTACAAGTGCAGACGACGCCGTTTATCACCCGCGCACAGGTGCAGGCGCTGGGCCGCAATAATGCCAAGTTCGTGCAGGCTGTGTTCAATCCCGAGGCGCTGCAGAGCAAGCGCAACACCGAAGCCATCGACGTTGGCCAGAACACGCTGATGGCGGCGCGAGTGATCGAGCACAAGGCGGCATCACCGCGTCCCTTTGACGAAGTGAAAATGGAGATTCGCCGTCAGCTCGAGCGAAACACGGCAAGCGAGCTTGCACAAAAAGCCGGCAAAGAAAAGCTCGCCATGCTCGAGCAGGGCAAGGACGCCGGGCTATCATTCGGAAAGTCGGTGACGCTGACGCGCAGCCAGCCGCAACCCGGATTTCCGCCCGATGCGCTCACCAGGATATTCCAGGCGAGTAGCGCCAAGCTCCCGGTGTACATCGGCCTTCCAGGCGAGCGAGGAGGTTTCTCGATCTATCGTTTGGAGAAGGTGGCGCCGCCGGCGCCGCCGGAAGCCGATCGACTCGCTGCATTGACCGGCCGCGTTGGAGAGCAGGTCGGTCACGAGCTTGTGACGTCTTACCTGGCCAGCCTCAAATCCAAGGCAGACGTCAAGATCAACCAGGCGAATCTGGAAAAGAAGTAGCCGCGCGAGCCTCCCGGCGTCGCCAGCCACCCGCGCAAAGCGCCGGATCGACGGGGAATTGCGAGTAGCGGCGCGAGCCACCCGGCGCGGGGCCCCGTGCGCAGCACGGGGATCGACGGGGAATTGCGAGTCGACGCATGAGGCCGACACTCACATGGTCATTCTGCGACGATCATTCGGAGGCCGAGGCGACCTAAAGGCCGGCACTCGTTTCGCCACAGCCGCTTACGTCGCGGGCGGACAGTTTAGATCACGAAGCATCTTCTGGCCGTCGTTGATCGTCTTCTCGCGCTCAGCCGGCTGAAACAAGATCTTCTCGCCTTTGTCGTTGTATCGATAAACGGCGCCTTCCTCCTTAAGCGTCCGAATCCGGCCGCGCGCCTGGGCACATTGCTCGAGTTTTCTTTTTGCCTCGATCCGTTCCTTTTCGACTTTCGCGGCCTCGTCGGCGCGTTGTTGCTGACGCTTCTTGATCTCTGCGTCCTTGTTCGCCAGGTTTCGAATCGCATTGGGGTCCGCAGGGCCGACGCTTGCGTTAAGACGTTCGGGCTTGGCGCCCGGCGGCGGCTGATCGCCATAGACAGTGCGCCCGTTTTCGTCGGTCCACTTGTAGAGAACCGCACTTGCGTTTTGCGCGACCAGTCCTGCAAACAGCCCGAGTAGTACGACGATGAAAAGCGAGCGTTGCGGCATCATCGGAGAGAATCCGTTTATACCCGAATTATGACAAGGTAATGCCAATGCCGCCCCAGCGTCAACCGACAGCTCGCCGGACGGGCGCCATTCGCGCCGTTTACCGGTAGGGTACAGGCGCGTATAATTCGCTTTTGCGCATAGGAGAATTGCACGATGCGTGTCGTTCAAAAAGCTCTTACTTTTGACGACGTCCTGCTTCTTCCCGCCCACTCCTCAGTCCTCCCGCGCGACGTCTCTCTACGGACGCGCCTCACCCAGAGCATCACGCTGAACATCCCGCTGTTGTCGGCGGCGATGGATACCGTAACCGAAGCACGCCTTGCCATCGCAGTCGCCCAGGAAGGCGGCATGGGTATTGTGCACAAGAACATGTCTGCGCAGAAGCAGGCCGCGGAGGTTGCGAAGGTCAAGCGCTTTGAGAGCGGTGTCGTCAAGGATCCGATCACGATTCCACCGACGATGAGCGTGCGTGAGGTGCTTGCGCTGACGAAAAAGCATCGTATTTCGGGGTTGCCTGTCGTCGACGGAAAGAAGGTCGTCGGCATTGTCACCAACCGCGACCTTAGATTCGAAACCCAGCTCGATCAGCCGGTGGCAAACATCATGACCAAGGGCGACAGGCTGGTAACCGTCCCCGAGGGGACCGACCTCGAGCATGCGAAGGAGCTCATGCACCGGCACCGGCTCGAGCGCGTGCTTGTGGTTAACGACAAGTTCGAGCTCAAGGGGCTCATGACGGTCAAAGACATTCTCAAATCGACCGAGCACCCGCTCGCAAGCAAGGACCTGCGGGGTCAGCTTCGTGTGGGTGCGGCCATCGGCACTGTCGGCGACACCGACGAGCGTGCCGAGGCTCTGGTCGCCGCGGGCGTGGACGTGTTGGTCGTCGATACCTCTCATGGTCATTCGGAAGGTGTTCTCGAGCGCGTGCGCTGGGTCAAGCGCAGGTTTCCACAAGTGCAGGTGATCGGCGGCAACGTGGCCACCGCGGATGGCGCCCGCGCGCTTGCGGAAGCCGGCGCCGACGCAGTCAAGATCGGCATCGGCCCCGGCTCAATTTGCACGACGCGCATCGTTGCCGGCGTAGGCGTGCCGCAGGTATCGGCGATCATGAACGCGCTCGGGGGCGTCTCGGGACTCGACGTCCCGCTTGTCGCCGACGGCGGCATTCGTTATTCCGGCGATATCGCCAAAGCGCTCGCCGCAGGTGCATCGTGCGTGATGCTGGGAAGCCTTTTTGCAGGAACCGAGGAGTCGCCAGGCGAAATCGAGCTGTTTCAGGGCCGATCGTACAAAAGCTATCGCGGCATGGGATCGTTGGGCGCGATGCAACAAGGGTCCGCCGACCGCTACTTCCAGGACACCGAAGGCGAGGGCGAGGACGAGAAGCTGGTACCGCAGGGCATCGAAGGACGCGTCCCCTACAAAGGGACGCTGGTCGCCGTGATCCATCAGCTCATGGGCGGCATTCGGGCGGCGATGGGATATTGCGGTTGTCCCACCATCGACGAGTTGCGCAGCCGCGCAGAATTCGTCGAGATCACTACTGCAGGCATGCGCGAGTCGCATGCACACAACGTGCAGATTACCAAGGAAGCGCCCAACTACCGGGTCGAATGACAAGCGCTGCTCATCGTACCGCATTCTGCATTGCCTCTGTCTTCCCCGATCCGTGCGTCGCCTGTCGTCTGTGGGCAAATGGGCGAACGACTGCGATCATGATTTCCCGCGACATTCCGGCGACATCCTCGCTGCGGCCATTGGAGCGTGGTCGTGAGTGAGGCCGCACCCGCCCGGCGCCGCCGGGCGAGCATGCCGTTCATCCTGGTCGTTGTCTTCATCGATGTTCTGGGCATCGGCATCGCGCTGCCGGTTCTTCCGATGCTGGTCGGCGAATACACCGTGAGCCGGGAACTGCAGACGTACTGGTACGGTGCGCTGGTGATCAGCTACGGCGTGATGCAGTTTTTCTGCGCGCCTCTGCTGGGCGCGCTTTCCGACCGTTTCGGCCGCCGTCCCCTGTTGCTGTGGTCGCTGTTGGGGCTGGGCTTGCATTTCGTTTTGCTGGCGATCGCACCATCTCTGTCGCTCTTGCTGCTGGCGCGTATCGTCGGGGGAACCGCCGGCGCGAGCTTTTCGGTGGCGAACGCCTACGCGTCGGACGTCACTCCTTCCGAACAACGTGCAAAGAGCTTCGGACTCGTGGGCGCCGCGTTTGGCATGGGATTCATTTTCGGGCCGGTGCTTGGCGGATTGCTGGGCAGCGTCGATTTGCATCTGCCGTTCTACGTTGCCGCGGGATTGTCGCTTGTCAATGCGCTGTACGGATTTCTCGTCGTTCCCGAGTCGTTGCCGCGAGAGCGGCGCGCGCTGTTCTCGCTTGCCAGGGCAAACCCGTTCTCCGCGCTGTTGGCGCTCGGCCGTCATCGCGAAATCGGTAGCCTGGTCGTCGTGTTCGCTCTGGTCATACTCGCGCAGCTGATGCTGCAGACGACGTGGGTGCTCTTCACGCATTTCCGTTTCGGGTGGGGTCCGCGCGAAAACGGGTTTGCCCTGTTCTGCGTCGGCCTGGTGGCCACAGTGGTGCAGGGCGGGCTCCTGGGCCGGTTGCTGCGACGATTCGGCGAAGCACGCCTCGCCCTGTGGGGACTCGCGACCGGGACGGTCGCATACGTCCTTTACGGCCTCGTCCAGCACGCATGGATGATGTACGCAATTATCCTCGGCAACTTCCTATCGTTTGCCGTGGGACCTGCACTGCAAGGCATCGTATCCAACGCCGTGGGTCCTCGCGAACAGGGCGTAACGATGGGCGCATTGAGCTCGATCAACAGCATCATGTTCGTGGTTGCGCCGTTGATCGGCACGCCGCTCCTGGCACAGGTGAGCCTCCTGCCGCCGAGCGATTGGCGGGTTGGGGTGACTTTTTTCGTCAGCGCGGCGCTGCAGGCAACCGCGTTTTGGGTAACGCGCCGATATTTTTCGCCGCGTTCGGTGACCAGGGCCGCGTAGCCACCGCCTATGCACCGCAAGATTCTGATCCTCGATTTCGGAGCGC
Organism: Betaproteobacteria bacterium; assembly: GCA_005889025.1. Lineage (GTDB taxonomy): Bacteria > Pseudomonadota > Gammaproteobacteria > Burkholderiales > Casimicrobiaceae > PALSA-1003. The sequence goes on along the minus strand of VBCZ01000478.1, from coordinate 578 downwards.
AATACACGCAGCTCATCGCGCGCCGGGTGCGCGAGCTCGATGTCTATTGCGAAATCCATCCGTTCGACGTGCCGGACACGTTCATTCGCGAGTTTTGTCCGGCCGGCGTGATTCTCTCCGGCGGTCCCAACAGCGTCGTCGCCGGGGACACGCCGCGTGCGCCCGAGATCGTGTGGACCCTCGGCGTGCCGGTGCTCGGAATCTGCTACGGCATGCAGACCATGGCCGCTCAGCTCGGTGGCGAAGCTGAAAACGGAGCGACTAGGGAATTCGGTTACGCGGAGGTGCGCGCGCGTGGTCACGGGCGCCTTCTCTCGGATATTCAGGATCGCAGCGATGGCCGGGGACACGGGCTTCTCGACGTTTGGATGAGCCATGGCGACAAGGTCATCTCGCTGCCGCCGGGATTTGCCGTGATGGCGAGCAACGACTCGACGCCGATCGCAGCGATGATGGACGAATCGAGGCGCATGTACGCGGTGCAATTCCATCCGGAGGTCACGCACACTCCGCAGGGGAAGGCGATCCTCGCGCGTTTCGTGCGCGAGATCTGCGGGTGCCCCGGCGATTGGACCATG
>VBCZ01000105.1 GCA_005889025.1 Betaproteobacteria bacterium | reverse complement strand
TCGGGCCGGCTGCAGCGTCGCTCTTGTAACGCCATGCGTCTTCCGGACGGTGATCGGCGTGAAGCGCGAGCGAGCGCACCGCGTTCTCACCCAGGCGCGCGCGCAGGCGCTCGACAAGCTGCGCGCCTGCCTCGGTGTTCCTGTCGGCGCCCGGAAAAAAATCGCCTTCCCTGATTCGCAGCGGCGAAATCTCTTCGGAGATGAGACGGATCGCCTCGACCCTGTCCGGCAATTGTTCTCGCGAAAGCCGCTCGCGCAGCACGTTGAGGATGTGCTCGGCCTGCCGCGTCGAGCTCAAGCCCAGCACGATGGATGTCGGCTTCGCGTCCTCGTGAACGAGATCACAGGTGAGCCGGGTCACGCCGGCGCCGCGACCGCGCAGGAATCCGGCAAGCTCGACAACCAGACGCTTGAGCGCGAACAGGAGCGCTTCCGCATCGTCAACCGGTGACGGCAATTCGATTTGCCCGTGATAACGCTCTGGCGCGACGAACATGGGCCGCGCATCGGGCAGCATTCCCCTCGCGCGATCTATTTCATCGAGCAACGACTGTCCGAAGCGGCGAGCGATGCCTTCGCGCGGCAGCGCCAGCAGCTCCCCGATCGTACGCACGCCGATGCCGGCAAGCGTGGTCGGGGTCAGACCCCATTTATTTTGAGAAGCGAGCGTCGCGTTTATAAATAGGGTCTGACCCCAAAGCAATTCGACCGGCAAGGCTCCGACCTCCCGCTCCAGCGCCTCGCGCTCTTGAATCGCGATTGCGCGTCCGGCGCGCGCTAAAAGGCTGGCCGCCCCGGCGGTAGGCGCGGTCGCGATGACGCCGGGAAAACCGATTTCCGCCAGGCCCGAGTCGATGCGATCCAGCAGACTCTCCAAGCCCCCGAAATAATTGAGGCAGGCGGAGACTTCCAGCAATACGCCGGCCGGCGGCTCGATGCTGATGGTCGAGGTCCATTGCCCGGCCCATAGCGCGATGTTCTTGAGCGCCTCGGCTTCGGCGCATTCATCCCGCAAACGAATCGTGATTTCGGAATCGAGCGCAAGCGCAGCAGCGATGGAGAGTCCGGCGACGATGCCGCGCTGCTTTGCCGCTTCGTTGGCGACCAGAACATCGGGGCGATGGCTTGCGCTGCTGACTACCGTCGGCGATTCTTGCGCGTCGGCTCGCGCAAAAACCGACAGTGGAAGATCGGGGAAATACAGGCAGATCCAGAGCACGAAGAAATCCCCGTCAGAGGCACGAAATCGATATGCTCGTGCTCGCGGAAGAAAGTGCGCCTGTTCTCTCGTTGCGCGACCCACCCTCTTCCCGCGGATCAGGCCCCGGCATGCGCCGCATTTCATCGGCGCGGGCAAGTGCGCGATTCCAGACGAGGGCATACGGCCCGCCGACCGGATGCTGACGATGGGCCGCGGAACGGCTCGCCCGCAAGCGATCGGGCTTGGCTAGCGGCCGGATGACGCTCTCTGCCGGTCCATTGTTGCCCGCGGACGGATGTGTCACGGACACCTCGAGCAACAAAGGCTTGTTCATCACGCCGCCCCGTCGCTTGAAAACGTCGATGTGCAAATGGTTTGCCGCGCGCAACAAGCGAATGCGCAGCGGCGCGGGCGACGGTTGTGCGGCTCGCGCAGTTCGGGTGAAAAGAAATGCCAGCGTCCCCCCTTCCTGCGAGGCAAGCTGGAGCCGCCGCTCGCGTTGATCGCTGGCCGCTTCCGGCCAGAACAGGAGCGCGCCAGCGCTGTTGGAGCGCAACACCTGCTCCGCAGCCCACCAGCCGTTCCTGCCATCCGCATCGATGACGGTGACTCGGCCTGGATCGATGCCGCAACCTGCTAATGCGGGGGCGTATGGAATATGGGGTGGTCCTGCCAGCACGATCGCTTCGCCGCTTTGCGCAAGCCGCTTGAGCGCGGGTGCAAGCAGACGCAGCTCGCCGATGCCTTCTTCATCGAAAAGCAGCTCGGTGAGCGCGCCTCGGGGCCAGCCGCCCCCGGGCAGCTCCGCGTCGAGCGCGGCAAATCCGCTGCCGATGACGTCGTCGGTTCGCGCCAGGGAATCGCCGCGCCATAAGAGTGGGTTATGCAGGAGTTCAGCGAGCGCAGGTTTCATACGAGTAACGAAATCCGTGAATAACCAGGCTCGCCCGCGACACAAGTCGAAACGAGCGCCGGTCAGACAGGAAAGGACATTTTATCGAACGATCGTTCGATACGCAACGGGTCCTTGAAAATAAAATGGATAGCCTTCCAGGCCCTTTTAGCGGGCTTAAGCTTCGTTTGACGGACGTGAAGCGTGGGGCGATTCTAGCGGGGACTGTCAGAGTCGAATGAGTCACAAATTGGGCAAGCGGACCCCCCGGGCAAGTACAGTCCACCTTGAGCAACGTGCCTTCCAGCCCGACACCATGACGCCATCGCCCGCGCAAGCGCCTTCGAATCCCGCGGTATTGGGCCTGATCGGAAACACGCCACTGGTCGAAGTGACCCGCCTGGACCGAGGACCTTGCCGGCTGTTCGTCAAGCTCGAAAGCCAAAACCCCGGCGGCTCGATCAAGGACCGCATCGCGCTGGCGATGATCGAAGCTGCCGAACAGGATGGACGTCTCAAGGCTGGCGGTACCGTTGTCGAAGCCACCGCCGGCAACACCGGTCTCGGTCTTGCGCTGGTCGCGCGCGCCAAGGGCTATCGCATGCTGCTCGTGATTCCCGACAAGATGTCGGCGGAAAAGGTGCTGCATCTCAAGGCCCTCGGCGCCGAGATCCGGATGACCCGCTCCGACGTCATGAAGGGCGACCCCGAGTATTACCAGGATATGGCGGCGCGGCTCGCCTCCGAGATCCCCGGCGCGTTCTATGTGAACCAGTTCGGCAATCCTGCCAATCCCCAGGCGCACGAACGCACCACAGGACCGGAGATCTGGGAGCAGATGCAGCATAAGGTCGATGCGGTCGTCTGCGGCGTCGGCTCCGGCGGCACGTTGACGGGGCTCAGCCGTTTTTTTGCCCGCACCAGTCCGTCGACCGAGATGGTGCTCGCCGACCCTGTCGGCTCGGTGCTCGCGCCATATATCGAGACCGGGAAAATCGGCACGGCGGGCTCGTGGGTGGTCGAGGGCATCGGCGAGGACTTCATTCCGCCGATCGCGGATCTCTCGCGCGTAGCGAAAGCGTATTCCATCTCCGATAAGGAGAGCCTGCTGACCGCGCGCGAGCTGCTCAGAAGCGAGCTGATCCTGGGCGGCTCATCGGCAGGCACGCTGGTCGCGGCCGCGCTGAGGTACTGCCGCGAGCAGTCTCAACTCAAGCGCGTGGTGACCTTCGTTCCCGACACCGGCGGCAAGTACTTGTCGAAGATGTACAACGATTTCTGGATGGTGGACCAGGGTTTCATCGAGCTGCCCCGCTACGGCGACTTGCGCGACCTGGTATCGCGCCGGTTCGATGCCGGCGCAGTGGTCTCAGTCGGCGCGGAGGACACGCTGCTCACCGCGTTTCAGCGCATGCGTGTTTCCGACGTGTCGCAGGTTCCCGTGCTCGCCGACGACCGCGTCGTGGGCATCCTCGATGAATCCGACCTGCTCCTCCACGTCTACAAGCAGCCGGAGCGATTTCGCGACCCCGTCGCCACCGCGATGACGAATCGCCTCGAGACGCTGGATCCGAGCGCAAGCTTCGCCGACCTGCTCGCGGTGCTCAACAAGGATCGCATCGCCATCATCGTGCACGAGGGCCGTTTCTTCGGGCTCGTTACGCGTTACGATCTGCTCACTTTCTTGCGAAGGAACCTGCCGTGAACGACCGCAGTGCCAAGGTGTCCGTACAGGCGCAGCAAGGCTTTGCCACGCGTGCCATCCATGCCGGACAGGAACCCGATCCGACCACCGGCGCGATCATGACGCCCATCTACGCGACGTCCACCTACGTGCAGAGCAGCCCCGGCGTACACAAGGGCTACGACTATGCGCGCACAGGCAACCCGACGCGGACCGCACTGGAGGCTTGCGTCGCCGATCTCGAAAGCGGCGCACGCGGGTTGGCATTCGCCTCAGGCTTGGCGGGCATGGCGACGCTGCTCGATGCACTCGATGCCGGCGCGCACGTCGTGGCAAGCGACGATCTTTACGGCGGCACCTATCGGCTTTTCGAGAACGTGCGCAAGCGCTCGGCGGGCTTGAGCACAAGCTTCGTCGACATGGCCGACCCGGCGCGATTGCGCTCGGCGATTCGACCCGAGACAAAAATGCTGTGGGTGGAAACCCCGAGCAATCCGTTGCTCAAGCTCGTCGATCTGGCGGCCGTTGCGAAGATTGCGCGCGAGCACGATCTCATCGCGGTAGCGGACAATACGTTTGCGAGTCCGTGGATACAGCGGCCGCTGGAGCTCGGCTTCGATATCGTCGTGCATTCCACGACAAAATACCTGAACGGTCACTCCGACATGGTCGGCGGCATGGTCATCATCGGTGGAGAGCCGAGACTGAAGCCGCTAGCCGAGCGTCTGGCGTATCTTCAGAACGCGGTTGGCGGCGTCAGCGGACCGTTCGACAGTTTTCTTGCCTTGCGCGGACTCAAGACGCTTGCATTGCGCATGGAGCGGCATTGCGAGAACGCGAACGAGCTCAGCACTTGGCTCTCCGCGCACCCGGAAGTGGCCCGCGTTCACTACCCGGGGCTCTCTTCTCATCCGCAGCACGAGCTCGCCAAGCGACAGATGCGCGCATTCGGCGGCATGGTCACGATCGTGCTCAAGACGGACCTTGCCGGAACGAAACGCTTTCTCGAACGCTGTCGTCTCTTTGCGCTGGCCGAGAGCCTGGGTGGCGTCGAGAGCCTGATCGAGCATCCCGCATTGATGACGCACGGCTCGATACCGCCGGCGCTGCGCGCGGGTCTCGGGATCGGCGACTCGCTGGTGCGCCTTTCGGTGGGCGTCGAGGATGTCGAGGACTTGCGGCGCGACTTACGCGACGCGCTGGACGCTATCTGACGAGCCCGTCCGAATGAATTCGATCCTACGAATTCTCATTCCGTGATTCACAGGAGGACGCGGTGGATGTTCGTGCTGCGGTAGCGCATAGCGCAGGGGCGCCGTTGGTGGTGGAAACGGTGCAGTTGGAGGGTCCGAAGGCAGGCGAAGTGCTGGTCGAGATCAAGGCGACCGGCATCTGCCACACCGACGAATTCACGCGTTCCGGCGCCGATCCCGAAGGTCTTTTCCCGGCGATCCTGGGTCATGAGGGCGCCGGTATCGTAGTCGACGTCGGCCCGGGCGTAACGAGCGTCAGAAAGGGCGATCACGTCATTCCGCTCTACACGCCCGAATGCCGACAGTGCAAGTCGTGCCTATCGCGCAAGACCAACCTCTGCACGGCGATTCGCGCAACGCAGGGCAAGGGCGTGATGCCCGATGGGACCAGCCGTTTCTCGCTTCAAGGCACATCCGTGTATCACTACATGGGATGCTCGACCTTTGCCAACTTCACCGTCCTGCCCGAAATTGCCTTGGCGAAGATCCGCGAAGATGCGCCCTTCGACAAGGTCTGCTACATCGGCTGCGGCGTCACCACGGGCATCGGCGCCGTGATCAACACCGCCAAGGTCGAGCCGGGAGCCAATGTCGTGGTGTTCGGGCTCGGGGGCATCGGGCTCAATGTGGTCCAGGGCGCCCGCATGGCCGGAGCTCACATGATCATCGGCATCGACGTCAACCCGGCACGTGAGAGCCTCGCGCGCAAGTTCGGCATGACCCATTTCGTCGACCCGAAGGAAGTCAAGGGAGATCTCGTGCCCTATCTCGTCGATTTGACCAAGGGAGGCGCCGACTACAGCTTCGAGTGCGTCGGCAACGTCGACCTGATGCGCCAGGCACTCGAGTGCTGCCATCGCGGCTGGGGCGTATCGGTGATCATCGGCGTCGCGGGCGCGGGGCAGGAGATCCGGACTCGTCCGTTCCAGTTGGTGACGGGCAGAGTATGGAAAGGCACCGCCTTCGGGGGCGCGCGGGGTCGCACCGACGTGCCCAGGATCGTCGATTGGTACATGGAACGCAAGATCAATATCGACGACTTGATCACCCACGTCTTGCCGCTGGATCGGATCAACGAAGGGTTCGATCTCATGCATGAAGGCAAATCGATCCGGGCGGTCGTCACCTACTGACATTGACGCGCCCGTAGCAATCTGCAGAACCCAGGCGGGCAGATCCCGTGCGGTCGAATCCGTGAGCTGGGCGGTAAACCGTGTACTCGTTGTTATCTCGAAAAGAGGAGGACAGTGGCAATGGCAACTTCCATTCATCCAGGCGTCGATCAGGGCCTCAAACCAGCCGCCGCAAACTTCGCCGGCGGTACGATCTCGTGTAAGTGTTCGGACAAGAAAGTGACTGTGTCGATCAAGGGCCAGGCCGCCCATAATCACGTTTGCGGCTGCACCAAGTGCTGGAAGCCGAGCGGTGCGCTGTTTTCGCAGATCGCGGTCACGCCACGCGAAAACCTTAAGGTGACCGCGAATGAGGAGAAGCTGAAGGTCGTGGACCCCAACGCGACCATCAAGCGATACGCGTGCAAGGATTGCGGCGTGCATATGTACGGCCGTATCGA
>VBCZ01000104.1 GCA_005889025.1 Betaproteobacteria bacterium | reverse complement strand
TCGCGACGCATGCCGCGAAAGCCAAGGGCACCCTCTACCACGCGTAGGAGCGTCCAGCCCAGCAAGGCGCCGCTGGTCCAGCAGTAGCTCAACCGCGATCGGGAACGGTAGGGTCGGCGCGAGCGGCACGCCGATCCCTCCCGTTCTAGCGCGCCGCTGCAACCGCCCTCGACGCCAGCACCGATATGAGGTGCGCGCGGTATTCTGCCGATCCATGCAGATCGCTGTTCAAGTGATCGGACGAAATCTTCACCGCCTTGGCGGCGTCCGCCGTGAAACT
>VBCZ01000109.1 GCA_005889025.1 Betaproteobacteria bacterium | reverse complement strand
GACGGGCACGCCGTCGAGCAATCCCTGGGGTTCACCTCGCAGCCACCGCGCCTCGGCGGCTCGCGCGGAAGCAAGCGCACCCTCGGCATCGACGAAGTAGAGTGCATTGATGCGCGGGTTCAAGGCGGCGATGCGCGCCAGGGTCGCTTGCGTGACCTCCACGGGAGAAAGGCTCCTCGAACGGTAATAGCTCAGAAGTTCGTGCGCACCGAGAGCCCAGAGCTCCGTCGCAGCGCCATGCGATCGTACGGGAGCGCGTGCGATCATTAGCTTCGCCCCAACCTGTTGCCGCCATTGCGGCGAGTGCGCGCCTCGGCGACGAGGTCCTGCTGCGGAGCGTAAAAGAATCGCGCATCCATGCGCTTCGTTTCAATCTTCAACACTGTTCTGAGCCGGATCCGGCGCGACGCGCCGAAGTCATCGCGTCGTTTTTTGCATCGACAAAATGAAGAGGGTCGCCCGCTAGCCGTCCGACATCGCGCGTTCGAAGTAGCGGCGTGCCGCGTTGTAACTGCCCGCGACGTTTCTTTTCCGTCGCGGGATCGAGCAGGGACCGCGAGCGTTGAAGCTTCGCCCAGAACGAAATTGTCGCAGTCGATTTCGATTTCGAAGCCATCCATTTCAGCATACCACGCGCGACTGGGCGATTGCCTGCGCTGCATCGCCGCGCAGCACTGCTTCAGCCGACAAGGGTGACATGAACGCTACAGATCCTAAGGTCACATGAACGCTACAGATGCCCCGGAGTTGTAATCCCGCGGACTTATGACTACCCTGCGTCTGGTCGATCGCAGCGGAAGGCAATGCGCCCTGTTATCGATCGAGTCTCGTCCTTTCTCTCCCAACCACCCACCATTGGCACACGGACCAGAGGAAATCATGAACCCCAAATCACCACGGTTGTCTTTTAAGCGCCGCTTGCTCGCGGCGGCTTCCGTCGGATGCCTGCTCGTCGCGGGAGCGCTTGGCATCGCAACAGCGTCCTACGCGCAAGATGTCATCACCTTCGGCGACCTGCCGCGCGACCACCGTGGCGTCGCCCGTGTATCCCGCGAAAAGCAGGAAATCCGGGTTCTTGCTCTTCATTGCGGCCAGCATCGCGGAAAAATCCTTGGTGCCGGTCGGATAGATCTCGTTGTAGTACGAGAAGCTGATCAACGAGGACGGCATCAAGCTGCTGCTCGGGCCCTATTCGAGTGGGGTCACATTCGCGACCAGCGCGGTCGCCGAAAAATACCAGCTGCCGATGGTCGCCGCGCATTCCGCGTCGCCGGCCATTTTCGAACGCGGCTTCAAGTACATCTTCGCCACACTCACGCCGCTTGAACAGTACACGTCCAACACGATCAAGATGGCGGCTGGCGCGAATCCGCGCGCACAGCGCGTCGCGCTGATCAGCGAAAACGCGCTGTTTCCCAAGTCGAGCGGCGAAGCGGCAGCGCAGCAGGCCAAGGCGGCGGGGCTGGAGGTCGTCTACAACGAGATCTATCCGACCGGTACCAAGGATTTTTCCGCGATGCTGGCCGCGATGAAGAGCAAGAATCCGGATTTCCTGCTTTTCGCGGGATACACGGGCGACGCCACGGTGGTCGCCCGCCAGATCGGCGAAGCGGGAGTAACTCTGAAGATGATGGCCGTCTCGCTCGGGCCCACGCTGCCGGGCTTCATCGAAGCACTGGGCCCGAAGGCCGAGGGCATCCTCGAGCCGATCCAGTGGGCGCCCAACATGGCCTACAAGGACGAAATCTTCGGCTGGACCGCTCCCCAGTTCGCGGAGCTCTTCGCCAAGGAGGCCGGGCACGTCCCTGACTATCATCCGCCGCAATCGGCGGCTGCGCTCGAGGTCTACCAGCGCGCGCTCGAAAAGGCTGGAACGCTCGATCCCAAAAAGGTCCGCGATGCGATCGCCCAGACCAACATCATGACGATGTATGGTCCAATCCGCTTCAACGAAAAGGGCCAGAACATCGCCAAGGGCATGTCGGTGGTGCAGGTTCAGAATGGCAAGGCCGTTGTGGTCTATCCGCTGGAAGGCGCGCAGGCTAAGTTCATTTATCCGATGCCCGCGCGCTAGAGGGATGCGTCGCCGGGGGGCCTCGACGGTCCCCGGCGGCAACCGCAACCAAAGCGGCGTCTTTCGGCCGTCCCCTCGCGCTACCCATGCGCTTTCCGTGCTGACGCTGCAGGTCATCCTTTCGGGAGTCCTGCTGGGCGGGCTTTACGCTTGCATGGCGATCGGCTTCTCGGTCGTCTGGGGCGTGACCAACATCATCAACCTCGCGCACGGCTCGATGATCATCATCGGCGCTTACATCACGTGGATGCTGTGGACGCGTTTTGGAATCGACCCGTTCCTGCTCGTGCCGGTCGCCAGTGCCGCGCTGTTCGTGTTGGGCTACCTGCTCTACCGCGTGCTGTTGCATCGTGTCGCGGTGGCGTCACTTTTCATGACACTGATCCTGACGTTCGGATTGGATCGCGTCCTGGTCAACATCAATCTCGAAGTCTTCAGCGCCGACGTCCGTGCGATCACGCTTCCCTATGCCGACCGGGTGCTCGAGCTCGGCGAAATCCGCCTGCCGTACATCCGGATCGCCGTGTTCTGCATGGCGCTGCTGCTCACCTTCATGTTGCACCTGTTCATGAACCACACGCGCGTCGGCCAGGGCATTCGGGCCACGGCGCAAAACGCGCGCGCCGCCAACGTGCTCGGGATCGACACGCGGCGCGTCTACGCCATCACCTTCGGCATCGGCGCGGCGATGGCAGGGGCGGCCGGCTCGCTGATCGCGATGGTTTACTCGTTCACGCCGGTGACCGGCGACAGCCTGACCATGAAGGCGTTCGTCATCGTGGTGCTTGGCGGGCTGGGAAGCATGCACGGGGCGATCATCGCCGGCATCGTGCTGGGCGTCGCCGAGAACATCGTCTCGGGGCTGATCTCGCCGGGCTACCGCGACGCGGTCAGCTTCTTCCTGCTGCTTGCCATCCTCGTCGTCCGACCCCGTGGGGTGTTCGGGAGCCGCTATCTTGCCGACGCCAAAATCTAATCACAGCCTAAGGAAACCGCCATCGCATTGCGCGCCCGGACGCCCGGCGCCAACCGGCGCCGCCCTGATCGCGCTTCTGCTCCTGCTCGCGTCACTCCTCTTGTTGACCGGGCCCTCATTCCTGAACGGCTACTGGCTGCGCGTGCTGTCGAACATTTTCATGTACGCGGTCCTCGCCCAGGGAATCAACCTGATGGCGGGCTACACGGGTTATCCAGCATTCGGCAACGTGGTCTTCTTTGGATTGGGCGGTTATGTCACTGCAGTGCTGATGGTCAAGCTGAACGCATCCTTCGGCGTCGCGGCGGTCGCCGCCACTCTCTTGTGTCCGCTGCTCGTCCTGCTCGTCGGTCCGCCGCTGCTGCGCCTCAAGGGGCATTATTTCGCCATCGCCACCCTCGGCCTGAACGAGGCCGTAAAGGAAGTCGTCAGCAACGCAACGAGCGTGACAGGCGGGGGCATGGGTATTTCGCTGCCGCTGCCGCCGGGGGACGCCGCAGCCAATGCCGCATGGTTCTATTACCTGTTCCTCGGCGTCATGCTGCTGAGCACTTGGATCACATGGGAGTTCGGCCGCAGGCGTCTGGGCATCGCTTGTCGCGCCATCCGAGACAATGAGACGAAGAGCGAGGCGTCGGGTCTCTACACCACGCGCTACAAGACGACGGCATGGATGATCTCCGCAGCGATGACGGGGGCGGTGGGAAGCATCAATGCCTACCGGATGACTTATATCGACCCATCTGCCGTGTTCGACATGGCGATCGCGGTCAAGGGTTTCGTCATCTTCCTGTTGGGAGGCGCGGGGACGGTGCTCGGCCCGATCGTCGGCGCGTTCTTCGTGGAGTCGCTGCAGACGCTTACCTGGAGCAAGTTGCTCAACTGGCACCTGGGGGCGATGGGCTTGATCATCATGCTGGTCATCGTGCTCTTCCCCAACGGATTCAGAGATGACCTTCGGTTACGCTCACACGGCGCGCCACCGATCAGCAACTGATCCTTCCGAGCGAGGATTTAGCGCCAGGCCTTGCGCCGCTTGAGGCGACGGCGAATGCGTCGCGGGAGCGAGAGCAGCTTCGGGATGGCGATATGGCGCACCGCGCCCTTGATGCCCCGCCACGTGCGAGGATTGAAAGCGATGACGCCGACGCGCTGCCGCGCCTGTGGCGCCCAGTTCTGCGCGGCTTCGCTCGCCAGCGAACCGAAATCCAACTCCCGCACGCCGTCGCTATCGAGCAGGTGCACGACCAGGCGCTCGGTGAGCATGTCATCGAGCGGCAAGTCGGCGTGCGCCGGGTCATTCCAGATGCGAATGCAGCGGGCGACTCCGGCCGACACGATCCAGAGCTGGACAGCGGCGGGCTCACCGTCGAAAAATATCAGTCCCAGCCGCAAGGCGCCGGCGTCGGCAGCGGCGCGCATGAGGTTGCGGACGTACCCCGCGGGCTCTATTTCCGCTTCTTCCGGGCTCGTTTCGAGAACGATCTGATATGCCTCGTTCCCGGCGTCGAGGTCGCTCGCATCGCGGATCAGCTGGAAGCGGGCCCGGCCGCTGTCGAAAGACGGCTGGCCTTTGCCGCGGAGCGTCGCCGCAAGCGCACCAGGCCGAGCGGCGAGGTAGGCCGTGGCGGACATCCCTTCGGTTTGCTCGTATCGGTCGTCGAGATGGCGATAGAGCTGCACCAGATAGCCCAGGCGACGCAAGCTGAGGATGAGTTCGTGCGCAAAGGGCGACGCAGGATCCAACGGGCTCACCCGGAGCACGTCGCAAGGTCGTCGCTCGGCCCGAATGGATTCGATCAGGCCCTCCAGGATTCGCGCAAAGTCCGGATGATCGGGGGCGAGCAGCGGCAAGTAAGGCTCTGCTTCGGGCTGGATGAAATGCAGCACTCGCGCCCGCGGGTGGGCGCGATAGAGCCGCGAGACGACGGCGGGCAGAAGCGCCAACGGCGCGCCATCCGCGTCGACCGCATACAGCCTGAAGCGGTCGCCGGCATCGACGCCGTAGCGCGAGAAAACCTCGAGCCAGGACCGGGTGCGGAAGAAGCTGCCCGAACGCGAATCCGCGAACAGCGACTCGAATGCCGGAGGCAGCATGTTGCCAGCGTTAAAGGTGGTTACGCGGATCAAAGTGTCGTGAGGCGGCGCAGCGCAGGCTGTCTCCTCGCTGCAGATGATAGTATCGAGTGGACCGCGGGTGCATTGGGATCCGCGCGCTCCGGAGCTTGGGTTTGAAAGCCGTGATCAGGCAATTGCGCGACTATGTTGCTACGGCCCGCGATATCGCCGGTCACGATGGCGTGGTCATACTGCTGTGGCGGGTCATCACGAAGTTGCTTTCGCCTGTGCTCGACCTCGACTGCCAGATCCTGTTCGAGATCGATCTTTCGCAACCCGTCGAGCAGCGTCATGCTCGTGTGGAATGCCGCATCGAACCCGGGACCGAGGCCGACGTCGACGAGCTGCTCGAGATGCGCATCCCTTCGTGGCGCTTAGGCGATGCAGAAGAGCTCTCCGATGCCGACGAGTATCGTTTGCTGCTGGTCGAGCGGGAGCGCGCGCGCGCCCGCGCCGGTGCGCGCGTCTATATGCGGCAGTGGTTCCGCGCGGGGGAGAAGTGCTTTGTCGCCCGCGTCGATGGCGAAATCGCGCACAGCAACTGGACTCGCTTTCATGGCTGCACACCCGCTCCGCGGCGCGAGATCGACCCGCAGGAGGGCGAGATTTACACGACAGAAGGGTACACAGTACCGCGCTGGCGTGGGAAGGGGCTGCATGAGGCCGTCCTCTCCCACATGCT
>VBCZ01000008.1:527-4043 GCA_005889025.1 Betaproteobacteria bacterium | reverse complement strand
GTGCATCCGCGCGACCGACCAAGTTCTGGCCGGCTGGCTCGCGTCGAGCCCGAGCGCGGTCCTGGCGCTCGCAATCGCCGCATCGACGGAGTCGGTGTTGAGGCCGGTCACGGGTCCCGCTCGGTCCGTCAGAGACCACCCTGGTTGTTGGTGAGAGTCGTAAACACAGCGCCGTCGAAAACCCGCACGTAGAGACGATGCGCGCCCAGTAAAATCATTCGAAATGGGTAGAACGGAGACAGCGATTCGCGGCAGGGTTGCCAGACGAGCGCAGAATGCACGGACAGCCCTTGCGCCCGTACGACCAGACGTCCCGCGTCGCCGGGAAGCTCGAATTGTCGGTTGAGCACGCGTTGCATAGCTTTCTCGGCGTCGGCGAAACCAAAGAGCAAGGCATCAGGATTGCGCACGGCCATCGTCTGCTGGTAGTCGCCGAAGCGCGCATCGATGCCGACGGCGGCGCGCAATCCGCCTTGCGCATCGACGGTCGGCACGATCCAGTAATAGCTGTCCAGGCGATCGAGGCGTTGGACCAACAGGGGTTCCCCGGTGCGAACTTCATCGAACACTTTTGACCAGACGGGGTGGGACAGTAACCCGGCCTCCTTCAAATTGCCGAGGACTTCCTCGCGGACGAGTCCGGCCTCGAGGAGGCGCTCTCCATCGAATCGCTTTCTCCGCTCGGGCGATGAAGGAGGCATCGGCGAGCCGGGTGGATCCGGATCACAAACTGCCACGTATTTGCCGAGCCATTGGGTGCCGAACACGTTAGGCGTCAGGTAGTCCATTTGCCATGTGCTGTAGGCAACGTTGATGTCGGCAACACCGCGATTGCCTCCGCTTCCACAGACGTCTCCGTCCGTGTGCGGTGGCGGACCCGGGGGTGCGGGCACCGGAGGCCAGGGATTGTTCAGATCGAAGCTCGAGATGGTGTAGGACGTGTCGAACGAGGTTCCCGGCGCCGCGCTCGCTGTATATCCTCGAACGACAGCCCAGTGATTGCCGGCGAAGACCAGTGCGATAGGTGCGCATTGATAGCGATGGATTGCCCAGCAAATGGTGCGGCTGATTGGATCCTCGGTGTCCGTCGAGTCGAGCGTGAAGTGCTTCGGCGATTGCCGGTTGTTCATCGTCCAGCAGAGGCCATCGGGCGGCGAAGACCAGGCGCTCGGCTCGATGGTGTGATTGTGGTTGTCGTTGTACAGATCGTCCTGGGATAGCAGCGGCTGACCAATCGTGTGGAGCACCATCTGCGCACAGGCGGCACCGCAATAATAGTCCGTGTCCTGCTGGTGGTACGGAACATCGAGATGCTCATGCATTCGGCTCTCCTTCCAGACATTCCGGTTTGCTTCGGCAGCAGGGCGAACAATGCGACGCGTCACATGCGAGCGAACGCTGCGCAACCCGCGTGCTACTGCCACAGTTCAGCGGCGCGTGTCTCAACGAGCGGAGCAATACGTTTTTTTGCCGCATCGCATCGGCCGGATTGCCGGTGATCTGGCGGACCTACGACAGTCCGATCAGGGATGGGCCGGTTCCGTTTGATGCTATGGCGCAGATGAAGACCCTGTCAAGGCAACACCCCTGACACATAAGCGCCACACTGCGGGCAGGAACGGAGAGTGCTGAGAGGGATAAGGTCCTCAACTTCCGTGTCGCGACAATCTCGGATAAGCTTTCATTGCAAGTAGCGAAAAATGGTGCGGGGCAATGCCTCACGTGAGTAGGTCCGAATTTATTCGGACGCGGTGAGGAAAGTTGCAGCCTGTGCGAATGAATTCGCACCTACATTGCGCGGGTAATGTGCGATCGACCTTCGCAGTACGTTCGCGGTCGGAAGATCGCGCGTAGCGTGCGACGGATGACCAACCATTCAACAACGCGAGGGGATCATCGCTACTAACTACGAAGGTCTATGGTGGGCAGCTGGTGGCGCCGAGTCGGGCTGGGGCATCAATTTCGCGCACCAGGGTGATGTCATCTTCGCAACCTGGTTCACGTACAACGTCAACGGCAAGGCGTGGTGGCTTACCATGACCGCCTACAAGAGCGCAGAAGGTGTCTACAGCGGCCAGCTTTACCGAACGAACGGGGCGCCTTTCAGTGCCTATGTACCCCCCGCCACCGCGACATTGATCGGAGCTGGCACTTTGACGTTCAGCAGCGCGACCACCGGAACGTTTGCGTACGCGGTGAACGACGGAGCGAACGTGGCGACTCAGACCAAGACGATCGAGCTGCAGACGTTCGGGCCGGTACCGACGTGCGTGTGGGGCGCGCAACCCGACCTGACGCTGGCGACGAATTACCAGGACCTGTGGTGGGCGAGCGGAGGCAACGAACCCGGATGGGGAGTGAACTTGACGCAGCAGGGCGCGACCATCTTCGCGACCTGGTTTACCTACGACGCGAGTGGCGACCCGTTGTGGCTGGCAGCAACAACACCGCAGACGGCGCCGAACACGTTCGGCGGGATCCTGTATCACACCAGCGGCCCCGCATTCAGTGCAGTACCGTTTGATCCGAGTGCCGTGACTGGGACTGCTGTAGGCGCAGCAACTTTCAGGTTCACCAACGGCAACAGCGGCACCTTCACCTATAACGTCGACCTCGGTGATGGCGCCAACAAGGCAACGCAAAGCAAGGCGATCACCCGACAGGTGTTTCGCGCGCCGGGAACCGTGTGCCGGTAGCAGCTATAACTTTTCAGCCAGCGCTTGCGGTTCCAACTGAGGACAACGTGTTGCTCAATCCGGCTCACCCCACGTTTGCGAGGGTCCGCGTTAAGAACCTCGGACGGCTCGACTTCGACCATCGATTATTTCTCTGACGCAGTCCTAAGACGTCACCGAGCACTGACTCTCATGGCGGAGTCGCGCTAACGACCACCGGCTTACGCTACATGCAAACGGTACAACTCTCCTTGCACCCTGCAGCGCGCGACAAGCTAGACGCAGATACCCAAGCACTGCCGTCCGGCTCCTATCGAGTTCCGAAAGCGGACTCGGCCGCTTGACAACAACGCAGGAACCGATCGTCGTCAACTGCTCTTTCTAGGATAATCCCAGATCTAGAGTTCGACACGACACCAAGATCCGGAGCGGTTGATAATTCGGTTGCCCACAACGTGGTCTCAAGACCTCTTTGAAAAGGAACGGTTCCGCCATGGCTCAGGAGAAGACATTCAGGGATGTACAAGTCAGATCGAGCGAGATTGGAATCCGAACGATCCGGCTGGACGATCTGTGGCAGTCGCTAAAGGAAGGCTACGACGACTTCGGTGCCATGCCAACCCTTGGCATGTTCCTGACTGTAATATTTTATCTGCTGTTCGCCCTGCTCCTAACACTGTTTTTGGTTGGCAAGAATCTGTTACAGCTAGCCTTTCCAATCGTTGCGGGGCTCACTCTTATCGGCCCCGTGGTCTCGGTCGGTCTTGTTGAGATGAGCCGACGCCGCGAACGCGGGCTCGACGTCGGTTGGCGCTCAACGTTCGATTTTGTCCACTCCGCC
>VBCZ01000008.1:0-267 GCA_005889025.1 Betaproteobacteria bacterium | reverse complement strand
TGCTGGCTGCGGGGGCAATCGTGTTTTTGATCGGCCTCGCGGCGATCCTACCAATACTGGGTCATGCAACGTGGCATCTTTACCGCAAAGTCGTTGAGCCGTGAGGCCACGCGGCGTACGTCCATCGGGACCCAGTCCAAGGCGATTGCCATCAGATCACGCCTCACGGATGAGCATCAGACACGCTGCGAGCCGGCAGCCGTGGTCGCCGCTTCTGCACCAAACGGTCATTGCGGCTGGACGTCTCCTCTCGGCGCCGACAGCCAT
>VBCZ01000476.1 GCA_005889025.1 Betaproteobacteria bacterium | reverse complement strand
GCAAGGAGCCGGCCTAAATCAACGAGTGCCACTAGCGTGAACACAGCAATCGCGATTTTGGTGAATGGCTTCATGGCAACCGTCCTTCTTAAAGCGTCAGGACGCGGCAGACCAGATTTGAAGTAGAGGCCTAACGTCCGTGGTCAGCAGCGCGCGCCCGCTCTTGCGGCGCGTCACTTTGCACCACGCGGTTAGGCCTCACCGCTGCGACCTCAGCGAGGGTGAGACATCGTTGTCTTTCAACCCACGAAGGTACGGAAGAGAACATAGGCGATCATGCCAAGGTTCATGTATGCGCTGGCTGACATACCGGGAGCGCGATAGAGCGGATTGAGCCGGTAGCCTAGCCAAAAGCAAGCACGGGCGACTACAAAGACGATCGCGCAGGCCCAAACGATTTGCAAATGCTGCAACGGAACGACTGTACTGAGCGTGAGCGACGCAATAGCGAATACGAAATTCTGCTGCAGCGTGTTGTCGACTACGCGCCCATCAATCTCCATCGAGCGGCTTTCCGCATGCCGGGTGGGGTCTATCGCCTCGCTCAAGAAGCGGGAATTGCCAACCGTGGCAAGCATGATGAAAAGGGGCAACGTCGCGAAGACATTCGCCCGCAGGGCGTACGCTAGGCGCTCCTCAAGCATGTCCGCGATGCTTGGTGTCGGTAGCGCCCTTGTGAGGATCCACACACTCGCCGACATCAAGATCACGCCACTCGCAGCACCGATCGCGACAACCCTTTGTTCTGCCTTCATGCGCACCTCGTCCTAGCTCGGTGGGGCCTAACGAACCAAGCTAACCGGCGCGAGACGAAGGACGGGCCGCAGGCCCGCCGAGAAGCGTCCGAATTGAGCGAGAGGTTAGACCGATGCCTCTTTGAATGCACGCAAGATGGCATTGATTCGCGTTTGATACCCAGGACCCTGAGACTTGAGCCATTCGAGAACATCGGTGTCGAGCCGAAGCGAAATGGACGCTTTGGGCGGTACTGGCTTCAATCCGCGGCGAACAATGCCGCGGACGATGTGTTTGACGGAGGCCTCGGGATGCTCCACGGAGACCGCAATGTCACCATCGGTCAGCGCGCGCACACGAGACCAATCGGTTCTAGATGTTCTTGAAGAAGATCGCTTGCTCATGTTTCGTCGCCTTGCGCAATGAGATGATGCGAATCACGCGTGAACTCTCGGTGTGAACGATAGAAACCACGAACTCATCGAGAATGCCGAGTGTCACGAAGCGTTGCTCGGAATAGTCGAAGCGATCGTCTTCGTAGGTATAAGTCGGACCGTCAAAGACTCTTGGCGCGTCGACGAAGTCGAGGCCGTGCTGTTCGATATTCAGCTTGCGCTTCGCATCACTCCATGTGAACCGCATGCGATCATTGTATATACGATGCGCATATGCGTCAAGTCGTTTAGCAGCGGCCTAACGAACCAAGCGAACCGGCGCGACGAAGGACGGGCCGCAGGCCCGCCGAGGAGCGTCCGGTTGAGCGAGAGGTTAGGGCTCGCGCACGTCAATGTGCGGATGCGGTGTGTCCGCTTCATTCGACTACCTCGTCGGAACGCAATCGAATCGACGGAGGCACAATAAGACCGAGCGCTTTGGCCGTCCTGACGTTTACGGCCATCTCCCATTTCACCGGGATCTGGACTGGAAGGTCAGCCGGCTTGGCGCCACGGAGAATTTGATCGACATACGTGGCGCCGCGACGCACTATCTCTCTAAGGTCCGGCCCGTATGAAATCAAACCACCGTCCCCGGCGATGACGTACCTCCAAGGATAAACCGCCGGAACATTGTTTCGAGCCGCCAGCATTATGATCGACCTGACGTGATTAAGCATGAAGAAGTCCGGCATCACAATGAGGCCGCCGCGAAACCCTCCAAGTGAGGTTACGATGGTTTCAATTTCGGTGTCGCTGCGAGCGCGCGCTGCGGTCGGCTCAACCTTGGTCGATCTGGCAGCAACCTCGAAATCGCGGAAGTAGTACATCCCGCCTCCGGGCGCAGTGTCGGGATTGAACAGCATCGCGACCCGTTTCACGCCAGGGGCGATCTCAGTTAGCAGCTCGAGCATCTTGGCGCCAATTGCTGCCTCGGACGTCAAGAAACCGGTGATATTTCCACCAGGACGAGCGAGTGCCGCAACAAATCCTTCGCCGACCGGATCAGTTACGACTACAAACACGATTGGTATTGTCCGAGTCTCCCGCTGGAGCGTCGCGGTTACCGGGGTTCCTTGCGCGACGATCAAGTCAGGCTGTAGGGCAACCAGCTCTTTGGCGAATAGCCGTATCTGATCGACGTTGCTGCCGCCCCAACGAACTTCCATCCGCAGGTTGGCCTAAACCCGGAGAACTGGGCCTGTCCCTCGGGATCGTTCGCGTTTACGCTCATAAGCACGCCGATGCGCCGCGTCGAAACTAGATTCTGGGCGCTCACCGATCGTGGCAACACCATCGCCGCGCTGCCGATGGCTGCAATGAATTCGCGCCGTCGCATTGTCTCCCCCAAGCTCAGGACCTAGCGAAACGTGGCTGCCGACGCGCTCGGGCAAGCGCATAACCGAGACCACAGAGAGATTCTCGACACATCCTGCGTCCGCTGCGAGCCCTAACGTCTAAGTTGAGCGGCCGCCGCCTCAACACTTCCGAAGAGGAAGCTACTTGCCGGCGGGTCCGCTCGAACGCGGGGTTGGGCGTCACTTCCGGTCATACCTGCGGGAGCTTCATCTGCTCGAGCACGGCCCGGCCCAGAAGCCCATAAGGATTAGCGAGCGTTTCGATAATCTCAAAGTGGTTGTATCCCTCGCCGACGAGGAGATCGACTGGCTTGCCCGTGGCCTTGACTGCGGCCGCGAAGTCTCGTGACTGACGCTGAAACTCTGGCGTCTCGAGCGTTCCGTACGCGACGATCACCGGGGCGTTCAGGTTGTTGAGGTGGCGTTGGGGGCTTAGTAGCTGCTCGATCTCATCGGTGAATTTGACGTACGCGCTGCGTGCGGAGAGGCGAACTGCCTTCAGGTCGAACAGACCGCTGCAGCACAACCCGCCCTTCAGCGTGTCAGCCGGTAGGTTGAACTCTTTGCGCCAGTCCGTGGTGAGCACGACCCCCGCCAAGTGGCCGCCCGAAGAGTGGCCGGTAATATAGATGCGGTTGGGATCGCCGCCGAAGCTTTGAGCATTGCGATGGACCCAAGCCACCGCGCGGCGGACCTGGTCGGCCATCGGCATGAGGCTGCCGCCCGCATCCTGGACCAACACGAAATCGGGCACCACGAGATGCGCACCGGCGTACACAAACAGCTCGGCCGGGAACGCGTAGTCCTTGGCGAGACCCAGGCGCCACGCGCCACCGTGAATGAAGACGTTAATGGGCGCGTTGGGCCGTTTGGTCGCGTAGACATCGAGCCCTTCGATGGCCGTGGGGCCATAGGCAAAGCGCCGCGGCGCGCCGAGTCGCGAACGAGCGGCCTCGCTATTGGTCGCGTAGCGCTTGGTGATCTGCGGGAGGTTTGGCGCGTACTTGATCTGATCATAGGCCGCATCGAGCTCGGCCTGATCCATGTCGAGCCAGACGGGCGGTCCCTTGATGCGCTCCACCGCGGTCGCGGGCGGTTGCTGGGCGAGCAGCGGACCGGCTGCCGCGAACCCAACGAGAGCTGCACCTGCTCCCAGGAAATCACGTCGCGCAGATTGAGTCCGAACCGTAGCTTTCTTCGGGCACATGGAACCTCCATTCGTCAATGTCCAGGGAATTACTGTGGCGCCTAAGGAAACTCTGCATAAGTCCTTGCAATTCCGCGATATCTGTCTAAGGTTAAGCAAGCGGGTTGCAGGGGGTACGAATGATGAAACAGACCACGTTTGCGTCGTTGGCGTGGAAGGCTAAAGGCAAGACCACGCGGCGCGAGCAGTTCCTGGCCGAGATGAACGCGGTGATTCCGTGGGTGCGGCTGACGGCGCTGATCGAGCCGCATTACCCTAAAGCTGGTAAGGGCCGCCAACCGTTGCCGCTGGAGCGTATGTTGCGAGTGTACTTCATGCAGCAGTGGTTCAACCTGTCTGATCCGCAGGCCGAGGATGCGCTCTACGATATTGAACCGATGCGTCGGTTTGCGGGGATTGAACTGGCGGAGGACACGATTCCGGACGAGACCACCATTCTGCGGTTTCGCCATGTGCTGGAAGAGCACAAGTTGACAGCGGCGATCTTTGCCGAAGTGCGTGGGCTGCTGGAAGAGAAAAAGCTCTTGCTCAAGTCGGGAACGATTGTGGACGCGACGATCATCAGCGCGCCCAGTTCGACCAAGAACGAAGCGCAGGCGCGTGATCTGGAAATGCACCAGACCAAGAAAAACAAGCAGTGGTACTTCGGCATGAAGGTGCACGTCGGCACCAGCAAGCAGGGCCTGGTGCATAGCATCGCCACCGGACCGGCCAACGAAGCGGACATTACCCGCCTGGACGACTTGTTGCATGGTGAGGAGAACGAGCTCTACGGCGATCAAGCTTACTGGAGCGAGGATCATCGCCTGCACTGCCGCTGTGCGGGCATCAACTATCGGGTCAACCGTCGGGCCAAGGCCCATCGGACGCTGAGCGAGCATCACAAGGCCGTCAATCGCAGCCGCTCGCGGCGGCGCGCCCGGGGTGAGTTCGCTTTCCGCGTGGTCAAACAGCTGTGGGGCTTCGCCAAGGTGCGTTACCGTGGCTTGAAGAAGAATACCGCGCGCGTCTTCACCTTGTTTGCGTTGTCCAATCTGTACATGGTCCGACGACGATTGCTGCCGCAAGGGGGTTGTTGCGCCCTGTAAAGGCAAAACCAAAGCAATGGACCTCGCAAGTCCGGTCGAAAAGGCCGTCACTTCGTAATCAACCGCATTCATCTCGAGTTCGACCGTGAATTTGACCGACAACACGCACAGCTTCACCCCTTGTGCAGAGCTTCCCTAGGTCCCATGCCGCCCTCAAGAGGTCAGGAGCTGCTGCAGAGGCATGCGCAGCGATCGGGCACGTGCCGGTCGTCCGCCGCCAAGCCGCCCCAGCCAGACGCCGCGCCTGAGCGTATCGCGCCCCACGATTTCCGCGAGGCGACCCGCCACCCAGGCAGCCGT
>VBCZ01000477.1:2676-7418 GCA_005889025.1 Betaproteobacteria bacterium | reverse complement strand
CGCGATGGTCTTCCAGGATCCGATGATGACGCTCAATCCCGTTCTGCGTATCGATGTGCAAATGATCGAAGCAATACTCGCCCATGAACGCGTCTCGCGCGGCGCAGCGCTCGATAGATCGCGCGAGGCGCTGACAAAGGTCGGGATTCCATCGCCCGAGAGTCGCTTGCGCGCTTATCCGCACCAGTTTTCGGGCGGCATGCGCCAGCGGGTTGCCATCGCGATCGCACTGCTCAACCGGCCCGATCTGGTCATTGCGGACGAACCCACGACGGCCCTCGACGTCACGATTCAAGGGCAGATTCTTTTCGAGATGCAAACGCTCACGCGGGAAACCGGTGCCGCGCTGATCTGGATTACGCACGACCTGTCGGTGATCGCCGGGCTGGCCGACCGCGTGTGCGTGATGTACGCCGGACGCATCGTCGAGCAGGGGACCACCGTGGACGTGCTTGCCGCACCGCGCCATCCGTACACCCGCGGGCTGCTCGATTCGGTTCCCGGCAACTCGGCGGCGCGTGCGCGCCTGCGGCAGATTCCGGGGATGACGCCGTCTCTTGTCGAGCTGTCTCCCGGCTGCGCTTTCCGGACCCGTTGCCCGCGCGCGGCCGCGAATTGCGAACAGGATCCCGAGATGCGCCAATTCGGCAGCAGTGGCCAATCGGTGCGCTGCTTCTATCCGCTGGACGCCCCATGACGGCAAAAGCCGGCGCGGACGCCGCCGCGGTGAAGCCGCCGCTGCTCGAGCTCAGGTCGGTCTCCAAGCGGTTCGTCAGGCCCCTCGATGTGGCGAGTCGCATGGCGAATCTGCTGGGTTCGCACGTGCGTGAGGAGGTCATTCACGCCGTCGACCGCGTCAACATGACGGTGCGCGATAGGGAGGTTGTCGGCCTGGTCGGCGAATCGGGGTGCGGCAAGTCGACGCTCGGACGGCTGGCGATCGGTTTGCTTGCGCCCTCGGAAGGAGAACGCTATTGGCGCGGTGCATCACTGGCGGGTCTTGCCCCGGCGATCGCGCGCAAGCAGCAGCTCAAGATGCAGATGATCTTTCAGGATCCATACGCCTCGCTCAATCCGCGCATGCGCGTGATCGACATCGTCGGCGAGGGCCCGGTCGTTCACGGCCTCATCGGCCCCACGCAGCGGACCGAGTACGTCGCTCTCCAACTCAACCGCGTGGGGCTCGATCCCACACTGATGCGAGGCTTTCCGCACCAATTTTCCGGCGGTCAGCGAGCCCGGATCGGCATTGCGCGCGCGCTGGCAGTCAAACCGGAGTTCATGGTCTGCGACGAATCGGTCGCCGCGCTCGATGTTTCCATCCAGGCGCAGGTGCTGAACCTGTTCATGGACTTGCAGGCGGCGCTGGGCCTTACGTATCTTTTTATCAGCCACGATCTCAGAGTCGTGCGACACATCAGCGATCGCGTCGTGATCATGTACCTCGGCCGCGAAGTGGAATCGGGCCCGAGCGCGGAGGTCTTTGCATCGCCCAATCACCCCTACACCCAAGCCTTGCTCGCGGAGGTGGGGAAGCTCGAACCGAAGAAACGCAGCTTCGTTCCCGTCAAGGGTGAGATACCGTCACCGCTTTCGCCGCCTTCGGGCTGTCATTTCCATCCGCGCTGCCCGTATGCCATGGTCAAGTGCAGGCAGACAGCGCCTCCACTGGTCAAAATTGGGCCAGGACGCTGGTCCGCCTGCTATCTCAACGACGTGGCCTTCGGATGAGCGACGTCGTTCTCGTTCACGAGCCGCACGACGACGCGATCCCGCTGGTGCTCGACTCGCCGCACAGCGGCACAGACTATCCGCCCGACTTCGAGCACGCGGCGCCCCGGGCTGTGGTGCGCCAGGCGGAAGACACGTTCGTCGCCGAGCTGTACGAATCCGCGCCTCGTTATGGCGCGACGTTGATCGAGGCACTGTTTCCGCGCGCCTATATCGACCCCAACAGGCATATAGCAGATATCGACACCGAGCTGCTCGCCGGTGCTTGGAGCGGACCTATCATGCCGTCGCGCAAGACCGAGCTGGGAATGGGATTGGTGTGGCGACTCGCGCGGGCGGACGTGCCGATGTACGACCGAAAGCTCAGCGCAGCGGAAATCTCAAACAGGATCACCCGATGCTATGAGCCCTATCACGCTGCGGTGAGCGCTGCGCTCGATCGGCGCCATGCCGAGTTCGGCGCGGTGTGGCACATCAATTGCCACTCGATGCCGGCGATCGGCGACTCGATGTCCGACGATCCCGGACGGCCGCGGGCCGATTTCGTCCTCGGCGATCGAGACGGGTCGACATGTGAGCCGGAGTTCACCGAATTTGCGAAAGAGACGCTTTCCCATCTCGGATACCGCGTCGCAGTCAATGACCCGTACAAAGGCGTTGAGCTCGTTCGCATGCACGGCCGCCCGCAAGAGCGCAGGCACAGCCTGCAGATCGAGATAAACCGCATGCTCTACATGGACGAAGCGATCCTGGAAAAACATGCCGGCTTCGCGACGTTGCAACAGGCGCTCGTGCGATTCCTTGAAAGTCTGCGCTCGTTCATCCGGGCACGCCGCTGACTTGGGCGTACGTGGATCGCTTGACCGCCCCGATGACGCTTGCTAACGTTGCCCGCTCCAACTCGTGAGAACCGGCGAGCCGGCCGCGACCCCGAATTTTTTTCAGGAGGAGTCATGTTCAAACTGCTCAGATGCGGCCTCGGCGCCGCAGCTCTCGCACTGGTCGTCACGTCGTCGCAAGCCGCCTATCCCGAGCGTCCGATAACGCTCATCGTTCCATGGGGCGCGGGCGGTGGCACTGACGCGACGGCGCGCATCATCGGCAGCCTGCTCGAAAAGGAGTTCGGCCAGCCGATCAATGTGGTCAATCGCACCGGAGGCAGCGGTGTCGTCGGCCATGCAGCGATTGCATCGGCCGCGCCGGATGGCTACACCATCGGTCTGATCACGGTGGAAATCGGCATGATGCACTGGCAGGGACTAACCGAGCTCAACGGCGCATCGTTCACACCCATCGGCCTGGTGAATGCGGATCCCGCCGGCTTGCAGGTACGCGCCGACGCCCCTTACAAGACCGTGAACGATCTGGTTGCCGCGATCAAGGCCAACCCGGGGAAGCTCAAGGCTTCGGGTACCGGGCAGGGCGGCATCTGGCACCTGGCGATCGCCGGCATGCTGCAGGACCTGAAAGTCGATCCCGCGAGCGTGCCATGGGTACCGTCGAATGGCGCAGCGCCGGGATTGCAGGATCTCGTCGCGGGTGGCGTCGAAATCGTTCCATGCTCGCTCCCCGAGGCGCGCTCACTGATCGACGCCGGGAAAGTGAAGAGCCTCGCGGTCATGGCCGAAGCGCCGGCGGCGTTGTATCCGAACGTTCCGACGCTGAAGGCCGCCACCGGCAGCGCTTGGACCATGGCGGCTTGGCGCGGAATTGCCGCGCCGAAGAGCATCCCGGCCGAGGCTCGCAACAAGCTTGTTGCCGCGATAAGGAAGATCGCCACCGGCAAGGAATATAACGAGTTCATGACTCAGCGCGGTTTCGGCGTGGTTTATGCCGGACCGGATGATTACGCGAAGTTCATGGTCAAATCCGACACCGACCTCGGCGCAACGATGAAGGCAGTCGGCATCGTCAAGTGACGCAACTGTCCGAGAGCCAGAGGCGAAGCCTCGCAGCGATCGGAGACAGTTGCGTCATCCTGAGCGAGCGCAAGCGAGTCGAAGGATCTTTGGAGAGTACTGAGATCCTTCCCTTCAGGATGACAAGAGCGCAAGGCGCAACCTCTTCGACAAGAGCGCAAGGCACAGCAGCCTCGCAATTCATGCGAGGTGCGCTGGCCACGGACTTGGGCCCGGTCGAAAGCCGGGGCGACGACTTGATGTCATGAAATCTCGGGTCCACCGCCATTCCCGATGAAAATCAACGATGCCGTCTGGGGCTCGCTGTTCCTGTTGCTGGGCGTGATGATTCTTTTCCATGTGCAAAGCTTTCCGACCATCCCCGGACAAAAGGTGGGACCGGCTCTGTTTCCTGGCGTCATTGCGGCCGGGCTCGCCGTCTGCGCGAGCATTCTGATCGTTCAGGGAATCGCGGGGCGCCGCAAACCCGGTGAGCGGAGCGCATGGCTTGGTTCCGAGCCGTGGATGCGCTCGCCCCAGCACGTGCTCGCGTTCTTTTTGGTCATCGGCGTCAATGTCTTCTATATCCTGGTGGTCGATCGGCTCGGATTCATTCCGACGGGAACGATCTACCTCGCGGTGCTCTTCGCCGTCTTCGGCGTACGGCCGAGAAACAATCTCGTGCTCGCGCTCGTGATCACGCTGGTCATCCATTACGCCTTCTATAAGCTGCTGAGAGTGCCGCTGCCGTGGGGCATGCTGGAAAAATGGGCATGGTGACTCCACCGCGCGCAGGGATCGAGGCATGAGTCCCGCGTGGGCGCAGGCGTTTGCTCTCGTATTCGATCCGTACAACATCTTCGTGATGCTCGTGGCGTCGGTGTTCGGCTTGTTTGTCGGCGCGGTACCGGGACTCACCGCGACGATGGCAACCGCGCTGCTCGTGCCGGTGACGTTCTTCATGGCGCCGATTCCCGCGATCGCGGCGATCGTCACGGCCACCGCGATGGCGATTTTTTCCGGCGACATTCCCGGCTGCCTGATGCGCATGCCCGGAACGCCGGCATCAGCCGCGTATACAGACGAAGCCTACGCGATGACCAAGAAAGGCCA
>VBCZ01000477.1:0-2402 GCA_005889025.1 Betaproteobacteria bacterium | reverse complement strand
TTCGCGATTTCGGAGATCATCCGCTATGCGGTCGACACCAAGCCGCAGCTGGCCATCGTCGATAAGCCCATCGGCAATGTCTTCAAGGGGATGTGGCAGCTCACCAGGAAGTATCCCGTGCAGATTCTGCGGGGCAACGCGGTGGGCACTTTGATTGGCGCGCTTCCGGGTGCTGGAGCGGACATCGCCGCATGGATCACGTACGCGATCAGCAAGCGCTTTTCGAAGGAGCCGGAAAAATTCGGCACGGGTCATGTCGAAGGCATCGTCGAATCGGGCTCGGCCAACAACAGCGCACTGGCAGGTGCGTGGATCCCGGCGCTCGTGTTCGGCATTCCCGGCGACTCGATCACCGCCATCGTGATCGGGGTGCTGTACATGAAGAACATGAATCCGGGGCCGACGCTCTTCACCAACAATCCGCAGAATATCTACGCGGTGTACTTGCTGTTCATCATTGCCAACCTCATCATGGTTCCGATGGGCTGGTGGTGCATCAAGGTATCCAAGCAGATCCTGAAGGTGCCGCGAACGGTGTTGATGCCGGTGATCATGCTGTTTTGCGTCGTCGGGGCTTTCGCCATCAACAACACACCTTTCGACGTGACGGTGATGCTGGTGGCCGGCATTGCCGCGTTTTTTCTCGAATCCAACGGGTTTCCGGTTGCCCCCGCGATCCTCGGCGTGGTGCTCGGTGGCATGCTCGAGGAAAACTTCATCACATCGATGATCAAGTCCGACGGCCAGCTCACCGCATTTTTCGAGCGGCCGATTGCCGCTACGCTCGGCGCAATGACTTTGGCGGTCTGGTTTCTGCCCATTCTCTTGCGCCGCTTGCGCCAGCTCGCCGGTATAAAGGCCGCCACCTAGGCCTTGGCTCGCGTTTGCTGCAGAGCAGCGCGTTGACCCCGCCCGACGCAAAGGGTTAGAATTCATGGGTTTCAATGGATGCGTCGCTCACGCGCACGCAAGCGGTCAGCCATGCGCGGCAAACTGGTCGTCGGCAACTGGAAGATGCACGGCGGCCTGAGGCAAAACGACGCGCTGTTGGCCGACCTGCGTGCGGGATGGCAGCCGGCGGATGCACGGGAGATCGCGGTTTGCGTGCCGTTTCCCTACTTGTGGCAGGCGCAGGCGGCGCTGTCGGGATCGGCAATTGCATGGGGTGCGCAGAACGTGAGCGAGCACCCGATCGGGGCGCATACCGGCGAGGTTGCGGCGACAATGGTCGCGGAGTTCGGGTGCCGATATGCCATAGTCGGGCACTCGGAACGGCGCGCGATGCAAGGCGAGACCGATGACGCGGTCGCGGCGAAGGCGGCTGCTGCGCTGGATGCGGGACTGGTTCCGATCGTCTGTGTCGGAGAGACATTGGAGCAACGCCAGGCGGGCGAAACCAAGACGATCGTGTTGCGCCAGCTCGCTGCGGTGATCGCGCGACTGGGCAAGCGAATGGCGCAGATGGTCGTGGCCTACGAGCCGGTATGGGCGATTGGGACCGGCAAGACCGCAACATCGGACCAGGCGCAAGAGGTACATCGGCTGTTGCGGGACCACTTGCGCGCGGCCGACACGACGGCCGGAGACGTTTCGCTGCTGTACGGAGGAAGCGTCAAGGCGAGCAACGCCAAGGCGCTCTTCGCCTGCGCCGACGTCGATGGTGCGCTGGTAGGCGGCGCTTCGCTCAAGGCCGACGAATTTTTATCGATCGCGATTGCCTAAGCTGCGGGGCGCCACGGACAGGCAACAAGGACAACGGATGATCTGGGAAACAACCTTACTGGTCGTGCACGTGCTGGTGGCAGCGGCGCTGATCGGCTTTGTACTGCTCCAGCACGGCAAGGGAGCCGATATG
Organism: Betaproteobacteria bacterium; assembly: GCA_005889025.1. GTDB lineage: Bacteria > Pseudomonadota > Gammaproteobacteria > Burkholderiales > Casimicrobiaceae > PALSA-1003. The sequence continues at coordinate 547 of VBCZ01000477.1, read as the reverse complement.
GGAGCGGCCTTCGGAAGCGGCTCGTCGGGGAGCTTGTTCGGTGCTGCGGGGTCGGCCAATTTCTTATCGCGCACCACGGCAATCCTGGCAACCGTATTTTTTCTGTCGAGCCTGGGATTGACCTACCTGGGCAGCAATCGCACCGCAGCGGGCGATGTCATGAAACAGGGTGTGATGCAAAAAGCGCCCGAGACTGCGCCGAAGGCAGCCGACGTTCCTGCGTCCACGCCAGTCCGGGAGCCGGCGGCACCCGTGTCGGCAAAGGATGCAGGCTCGAAAGCGGGAGAGGTACCGAAGTAGGGACCAGGAATCAGGAATCAGAAACGGAAGGACGCGTTTCGCACGCGACTCGCCTTTGTCTAATTCCCGACATCCGATGCCCGATCCCCGAAAGGCCGACGTGGTGAAACTGGTAGACACGCTGTCTTGAGGGGGCAGTGGCGTAAGCCGTGGGAGTTCGAGTCTCCCCGTCGGCACCATAAAACGGCCAGCGACCAGGATCGCTGACCCGCAGGACGGAGGTAGCGGCAGCTGCGTTATGCTTGTT
>VBCZ01000106.1:4673-7074 GCA_005889025.1 Betaproteobacteria bacterium | reverse complement strand
CTTCTCCAGCTTGATCAATCCGCCGCGGAAGCGTGGAGTACCTTCCGGCTGAACGGCCTCCTGCAACGCGTTCACGTGGACGAAAAGGCCGATGGCCTCGATGCTCTCGACCAGCGCGCGGATATCGTCGACAGGTCGTTCGATGAGTTGCGCTATTCCGATGTTTCCAAGCAAGAGCGCATCCGGAAAGTCCGTGCGCAATCGCGTCCACTCGTGCGCCGCGGCGGGATCGGTCAGCTGGCGTCGCTGTGAACCCACGCCCATGAGCATTCTCCGGCGGCTGCTGAATTCCGCGAGCACCCTGTTGACCGCGTAGCTGCGACCGTGACCGGCAGTCATCGAGCTCACGATCAACGGCGAGCTGAGCCGGCATGACCTGAAAGTGGTTTCCAGCCGAATATCGGAAAAATCGAGGTCCGGCAGCGCTTCGTGCAGCAGCTCGATTCGATCCAGCCCGTTGTCCTTGGCCTGGACCGCGTCTTCCAGCGCAAGCCGCAAATGATCCTGCTTTCGGGCCTCGAACTGAGGCAGCGGCTCCGGTGAAAAGTCTAAACAAGGATGGTTCGGCGATGTCGCCCGTATGCGCTGGAAGAGTTCGGGCTGGATTACCGCGCGCCCCGTGAGCGTCGCTGGATTCCATGCTGAGCCGTTGCGGCGCATAGTGTATCAATCAATCATGGCCGGAATGTGGATTTCGAGGGGCCGTGCGCTGATCGCGGTCCCGTTTGCGTGTTGCGGGATTCTACTTCGGCCTCGTCGGTTGCCGTTCCACCGCGGGGCGTCCGGATAGCGGGCATAACACCCTGATCGGGATCATGCTTCGAAGCGTGCGTTGCGCTCGCTTTCGAGAGCCTTTCACAGCTGTGGAACATGGGGGTGCTGGCCGTCCGGGAGGGGTTACTCTAGGCAGGCGCCAATATGCTGCGCGCTCACTCGGCGCGGCGCAAGAAGGATCGGGGGCATCTGCAGGGGCATTGTCAGGGCTTTGTCACAATTTTGTAATAAACGCTGCCAATTTGTTCGTCTCATGCAGCTCGGGTACCTCGAAGATCGGCGTCCTGACCCGGTTCGCTAGGCACCGCGGATATACTGCGCACATGGCCGCGCGGATTGGTTTCACCGCAGCCTCGGATCGCTAGCGTTTTGCCGTCGCTGCGGCGTGAATCACGTTGACCAGGAGCGCCCCGACAGCTCCAACGACCAGCATCGCCATCGCAAGCGGGTCTCCGATCGCCCCGTAATGCGCAACCGCGCCCACCGCCGCGAGCACGAAGATCAGCGTCAGCGCCAGCCCGCCATCGTCGACGAAGAGACCGAACACGCGTTGCGACGAATAGCTCGATGAAAGCGATGATGTGACGAGAACAACTCGACGAGAGCCGCGGCGCGCAGCTTTCGCGCGCACGATGTTGAAATAAAAAAACCGATTGGGGACCGGCGCTGTCGCGACTTGCGCTTGTCGCCGGAGAAGGTACCTATCAGAAGCCGACGCGGGCCTTGCGGCCGCAGAGCTTTTTCGCGTCGATGTCTTCAGGAACCAGGTGATCGCGGTTGGCGAGTCGCGCCGTGCCAAACGCATCGAGAAGGAGCTTGCGCATATCACGCGGGGGCAAGGCGGACAGGCGCTCGAGCACGGATTCCGAGGGCTCATGCGGAAATGGCCAGCGATGAGCATCGAGAATCTCGCGGTAGACCGCCAGCGCGATCGTGCGCGCGCCGTCCGCATCCGGGCGCTCGATCGCGTAGACGTTCATTCGGTTCAGAATGGGTTCCGGGATCGTGCTCTCATCGTTCGCGGTGGCGACCCAGAGAATATGCGAAGCGCGCATCGCCGCCGGCCTTGTCGACTTCGTCGAGCACGACTACCGGGTTGGCGTACTCGCGTTCGATTAGGGTCTGCGCGACCTTGCCAGGGCGCGCGTTGTGCCATTGCGCGGAGGCGCCGGTAAGCACCCAGCCGGCGGTGAGCGAGCTCATGGAGACGAACTCGAAGCCGGTGCCCAGCGCCTGCGCGAGCCTTTTCGCAAAATAGGTCTTGCCCAGGCCCGGTTCGCCCAGAAGCAGCATCGGCGTGAACTGCACCGCTTCGTTGCCGGCGACGGCCAGCGCCAGATACTTGCGCAAATCGTCGATGACCTTGACGAAATTGGGCGATCTCTCGCAGAGGTCATCGACTGCCGCTGTCGTCGATGGCTTGATGATATAACGCGATCCCCCGAGCTCCCGCATGCGGGCATACCAGCTTTTTAGCCCCTCATTGCGCTGAGCGACACCGTCACCGAGCGCCCGATCCACCTCGGCCACGGAATAGATCGACTGTAAGTCGGCAATCGGAATGACGGTTTCCATGGCGCTTACCTCCGTGTTCCTAATAGTACTGCATTAACCGTGCCAAATCCTG
>VBCZ01000106.1:0-4530 GCA_005889025.1 Betaproteobacteria bacterium | reverse complement strand
CAATGGAGCCGAAGAACAGCCCGATCAAGAGTGCAAACTTAATTGAAGTATCGCCGCCGACGGCATGGAGGAAAAGCTGCTGATGAGCCGCGACATCACGCGGCTGGAGGCGGTGACGGCGATGCGCCGCGACTTCATCGCCAATGTCTCGCACGAGCTCAAGACGCCGCTGACCGTCCTCGCCGGGTTTATCGAGACGCTGACCGACGTCGACCTCGACGAGAGGCAGAAACGACGCTGCCTCGCCTTGATGCAGGAGCAGGCGAAGAGCATGCAGCGTCTGGTCGAGGACCTGCTGACGCTCTCTTCGCTGGAAGGCGACCGGAACCCGATGCACGAGAGCGAGTTCGCGATTGTTCCGCTCCTGCTCGAAATTTCGGCGCAGGCAAAAGCCCTGTCGTCGGGACGACACCAGGTCACGCTCAACATCAGCGACGCCGCGACCGTGCGCGGCGGGCGCGACGAGCTTGCCAGCGCTTTTGGCAATCTCGTCAGCAATGCGGTCCGATACACGCCCGCAGGCGGACGTATCGCGCTCGATTGGCGCGTCACTGACAACGGCGGCGAGTTTACCGTGGCGGACACGGGCATCGGCATTGCCGCGGAACACATTCCCCGGCTGACCGAGCGTTTCTATCGCGTCGATAGAAGTCGTTCGCGCGTCACGGGCGGCACGGGTCTCGGCCTGGCAATCGTCAAGCATGTGCTCATGCGCCACCAAGCCGAGCTCGTGATCGACAGCGAGCCGGGCCAAGGAAGCCGTTTTACGGTACGTTTGCCTGCGCGCCGGGTCGTGCCTCTGGCAGAACCTGTCGCGACCGAGGCGCCGAGCGCCCCGGCCTAGACGCAGCGCTGCCGCGGCCCCTGCTTGGCCGCACTGCTCGCTACCAATATCTCATCGCTGAGCCGAACAACGACTTCAGATCGTCGCGCGATACCTCCTTGGGGGCGTTGCGTATCACGCGATACTGCGGCTCGGCGCCATTGGCGAGCGCGTCGATGTCCTCGCTTCCAAATCCGAGCTCGGCAAGCCCGTTCGGCATCCCGGCCGCACGCATGAGCTCGATGACCCTGCCAGCCAGCGCTTCCCCGGCGTCCTCGAGCATGGCGCCACGGGTCTCGCCGCCAAGGAAGGCTGCAGCGCGGATATGCCGCTCCGGCGCGCAAGGCGCGGTATAGCGCCAGACCGACGGGTTGTTGAGCACCACTGCCATGCCGTGCGGCACCAGGGTTTTGCCCTCGGGATAACCGGGCACGTGGAAGTCTCGCGCGAGCCCGGAAACAGCGTAGGAGAGCCCATGCGGCAGATGGCAGCCCGCGGCGTTGAACGCAATGCCTGCCTGAGTTGCGGCGTACATCATTTCGGTGCGCGCCTCGACATCGCTGGCGTCGTTAACGGCACGCACCAGGAATTTTCCGACGGCCTTGAGCGCTTCGCTGGCGAGGGCGTCGGAAAAAGGGTTGGCACCCTGCGACACCGGTCTGCTCGCGCCACGGGCCGGATTCTGCCTCCGCGGCCACGCGCGCGCGGTGAGCGATTCCAGGGCGTGACTCATGCAATCGAATCCGCTTGCCGCCATCACATTCTTGCCAAGCGTACGCGTCACATCGGGATCGATGAGCGCAACGGTCGGTATGAGACGGCGCGAAATAATGCCTGTCTTGGCATTGATTTCGGTCAGATTGAAAATCGCGATGCCGGTCGTTTCGGACCCGGTTCCGGCCGTGGTGGGGCACGCGATGTGCGGCTTGACGGGGCCGGGGACCTTTTGCCCTGCGCCGATCGGCGCGTTGACATAAGTCATGAATTCGGCCGGATACGTCGCGTAGAGATTTGCCGCCTTGCAGGTGTCCATGACCGATCCGCCACCCACCGACACATAACCGTCGAAGCCGCCTTCCGTGGCGAACTTCGCGGCGGCCTTGAACGATGCAGTCGTCGGCTCGACGACAACCGCGTCATAGATCACCACATCGACTCCGGCGGCCGCGAGCGAACTCGAGACGGTGGCGACGTGGGCCGAATCGCGCAGCGCGGCATCGGTGAATAGCGCGACCCGTCGCAGGCCGAGCTCCCGCGCCTGATCGCCTGCTTCGCCGAGGCAGCCGTGCCCGAAAGTAAACGTGGACATGCCTACCGTGAAAGCCTTGTCGCTGGCATCGGTCAATGCAAAGTCGGCGTGGCAGCAGGCCATGTTTGCTCCGTTGGAGGATCAGAGGTCAATGCGATCCATCGTCTCGATCCGGACGGTCATCTCGCATCGGAAAGGATGAGATCGCAGGCTTTTTCCGCAATCATGGTGACGGGCACATTGGTATTGCCGGACACCAGCGTCGGCATGATGCTGCAATCGACGACGCGCAGCGAATCTACGCCGTGCACTCTCAGCCGGTGATCGACTACCGTCCCGGGATCCCGGGCAATGTCGCCCATCTTGCAGGTGCCGCTCGGATGAAAGATGGTCCCCCCCGTGTTTTTGGCAAACTCGAGCAAATCCTCGTCGCTTTGCGCATTCGGCCCGGGCCGGTATTCCGATTTGACGTAGGGCTTGAGCGCGCGCGTCGCCGCGAGGCGCCGGGCGAGCCGCAGACCGGCGAGGAGCGTGATCCGGTCGCCGGGTTGCGACAGATAGTTCGGCTGCATCGCCGGCGCTTGCGCAGAATCGGTCGATTTGATGCGCACCCAACCGCGCGATTTCGGGCGCAATTGGCAGACCGACATCGTAAATCCCGAAAAGGTGTGCGTCGGAGAGCCCGCCATGTCCGATGACAGCGTCGCCACGTGGAACTGAACGTCGGGAGTGGCTTCCTCGGCATTCGTTCGCGCAAAGATTCCGCCCTGGTTGATCCCGACCGCCATCGGCCCCTGCCGGGCAAAAACGTATTCGAGCCCCATCCGGGCCATGCGCCACACGCTTTGGAGATCGTCGTTGGTCGTGACCGGTTTGGAGCATTCGAAAATCACGCGCGCCTGTCGCGCACGATGCGTACGCCCATCGACGCGAGCAATGCGGCCGGGCCGATGCCCGAAAGTTGGAGCAGCTGCGGAGACTGGATCGCGCCCGCGCAAAGCAGAACTTCGCGCCGTGCATTCGCCACGACGTCTTCGCCGTTGCGTCGAAAGACGACGCCGGTCGCGCGCGTACGATCGAGAACGAGCCGCAGTACGTGCGCCCGGGTCAGCACCTCGAGGTTGCGTCGGCCACGCGCCGGCTTGAGGTACGCGGATGCAGCGCTGCAGCGCCGGCCTCTGCGAGTCGTCAGGTGGTAATAGCCCACGCCTTCCTGCGATGCGCCGTTGAAGTCGTCGTTGCGGGGTATCGCGAGCTCCGCGCCGGCCGCGATGACGGCTTCGATAAGTTCGTGCTTTCGCCCGATCGGCGAGCAACAGAGCGGGCCGTCGGTGCCGTGAAAGGCGCGATCGCCTTCGAGCGCGTGCTCGAGGCGCTTGAAGTAAGGAAGCACGTCCGCGTAGCTCCACCCCGGATTACCGGCGGCCGCCCAGGCATCATAGTCCTGTCGTTGACCGCGGATCGAGATCAGCCCGTTGATCGAGCTCGAACCGCCCAGGGTCTTTCCCCTGGGCCAGTAGATTTTTCGCCCATTCATCCCGGGCTCGGGCTCCGTGTAAAAACACCAGTTGACCCGCGGGTTGAACATCGTCTTGGCGTAGCCGATGGGAATGTGTATCCACGGGTAGGTGTCGGGCGGCCCGGACTCGAGGACAAGCACGGAACATTGTCCGTCTGCGGAAAGCCGATTGGCCAGAACACACCCCGCCGACCCGGCGCCCACGATAACGTAATCGTGAATCACCGCCGCATTTTACCGGCCGTTCCTCGAAGCTTAGCTGTGGAATTCCGCCCTATCTATGCAGATTTGACACTTAGGAACGGAAATTGCTAAAATATGCGGTTTCGTCGGAGGGGTACCCAAGCGGTCAACGGGAGCAGACTGTAAATCTGCCGGCTCTGCCTTCGAAGGTTCGAATCCTTCCCCCTCCACCGTCGGGGATTCAGGTATCGGGAATCAGAATCAGACAAGAGCGGACCGAACCGGGGTGCTTGCGGGTTTGCTGATACTTGATGCTCGGCCTTTGATACCTTACCCGCGGGTGTAGCTCAATGGTAGAGCAGAAGCCTTCCAAGCTTACGACGAGGGTTCGACCAGCGGTCCGAGCAGTGTGAGGACCGCGCAGGACGTCGTGGCGAAGCACACGGCGGTCCCGAGCGCGGCGAGGGATGCCGAGATCGCCATAAGGCGAGCGAGGCACAATCCCTTCACCCGCAGCGGGAAAGGGAATCGGCAAGAACGGGTATGGCGACGCGGGTGTAGCTCAATGGTAGAGCAGAAGCCTTCCAAGCTTACGACGAGGGTTCGATTCCCTTCACCCGCTCCAAAATGGCTCGGGATGTGGAACAAAAAGGAAACCGCGCGGAACGCCACAAGCACTTGCATTCGCCCACGTAGCTCAGTGGTAGAGCACTCCCTTGGTAAGGGAGAGGTCGAGCGTTCAATCCGCTCCATGGG
>VBCZ01000475.1 GCA_005889025.1 Betaproteobacteria bacterium | reverse complement strand
CGATTAAAATGAGGAGGCCGGGCGTTGGCAACGGTCGTACGCGCGGCGACCGACTACTGAGCTTTGCGGAAATGACTGACAATCGGCAAAGCTCAGCCCTCACCCCCATCCCCTCTCCCGCTGGTGCGGGCGAGGGGAGCATCGTGACGGAAATGGTCGTCAACCATTTCCGTAAGACTCAGTAACGCATATAGATGGAACCAGGACCGTGCAGATCGCTTTGAATTCCCGCATTCGCTCATGAGCGGCCTCTGCGGTTGGGCTGGATTTTCGTACACTCAAGACGAGAGTCTAGCGAGCATCCAACGCATGAGTTATCCGCTGGCGCGCTATGACGACAGCCCGTTGGAATGGATCGTCGATCAGCGAGCGGCGCTCGCCGTGGCTGGTTTAGGCAGCCAAAACGAAATCCATCGACATGGCGATGCGATGGCTGCGATCTACGGCAGGCCGCGCTCATCGGATCCCGGCGCACCATCACTCGGCAATGGGCTCGCCCGTCACCTTATCGAGCGTTACCGCGAAGTCGGGCTCGATGTCCTGCCGACGCTGCATGGCCCGTTTGCGCTCGCCCTGGTGCTCGACAATGGGCGCGACGTGTTATTGAGCATCGACAGACTGGCCATTTGGGTCAAGCGCGGATGCCCTGAACTTGCATCCCGGTGCCGTCGCCGCGATCGACACGCAGAGCATTTTCAATTACATCTATTTCCACATGGTGCCCGGTGACGCTGGCATTTTTCGAGGCCACCAAAGGCTGCCTCCCGGTGGGTATGTACGCTTTCGAGGCGGCAGGCTCGAGGCAGGGACTTACTGGAAGATGTCCTACCAGGAAGATACCCATAGAGACTTTGCGACGCTGAAAAGAGAGTTTCACGCGCTGCTGCGACAAGGCGTGCGCGACGTGGTCGACGGTACGACGGTGGGTACCTTCCTGAGCGGCGGCACCGACAGCTCTACCGTGGCGGGCATCCTGACCGAGCTTGGCGGCAAACCGGTTCGGACCTATTCGATCGGCTTCGACGTCCCGGGGTACGATGAAATCGCGTATGCACGCACCGCCGCCCGACACTTCGGCACGCTACATCACGAATATTTTGTAACTCCCGGGGATGTGCTGGACTTTGTCCCGAAGCTGGCCGCATCCTGCGATCAGCCCTTTGGCAATGCTTCTGCCGTGCCTACCTATTATTGCGCCCACATGGCACGTCAGGATGGCGTCGAGACACTGCTCGGCGGAGACGGAGGAGACGAGCTCTTCGGGGGCAACGAGCGCTATGCGACACAGAAAATCTTCTCGTGGTACGAAGCGATACCGGCGGCGATCCGCAATGGTTTGATCCAGCCGTTTCTGGCGGTGCTGCCCGGAGTAGATCGCATCTCAGGAGTGCGCAAGGCCAAGAGTTATGTGACTCAGGCCCGCATCCCCATGCCCGACCGGATGCATAGCTACAACCTTCTGAATCGCAATCCGCACGAGCGGATATTTGTCGACGATTTTCTTGCTACCGTAGATCGTCGCCAACCCTTGACCATGTTCCGGGAAGTCTACGAGAATGCCGATGCCCGTAGCATGCTGAACCGAATGCTGGCGCTCGATCTGCGGTTCACGCTGGCAAATAACGATCTGTACAAGGTCAACAAGATGTGTGAATTGGCCGGCGTCAAAGTCGCCTATCCGATGCTGAGTGAAGGCCTTGTGAGCTTCTCGGCCATGTTGCCTTCGAACCTCAAGGTCAAGGGACTTAAGCTGCGCTATTTTTTCAAGGAAGCGCTTCGTGGATTCCTGCCCAAAGAGATCATCGAGAAAAAAAAGCACGGCTTCGGGCTTCCAGTCGGGATCTGGATGCAGAAACATCAGCCTCTGAAGGAATTGGCGTACGATACCTTGCAGGCGCTCAAAGCCCGGAAAATACTGCGGCGGGAATTTATCGATCAGCTGGTCGAAGACCACCGCTCCGGCTTCGCCGCGCATTACGGAGGTGAAATCTGGTCACTCATGATTCTCGAGTTATGGCTCCAGACACATCCCAGCGCTCTGGGTGTGCAGAGTCGATGAGGACCCAGGTCTGCATAACCGTCGATGTCGAATTCTCGATAAGCGGTGCATTTGCCGATCCGATAGGACGGCAGCCCGCGGGCCCGGTCAGCGCGACCTGCCCGGTGGACGACGCGAGCAGTGGATTGGACTTTATTCTCGATACCCTGGAGCGGCATGGTCTGCGCGGGGTATTTTTTGTCGAAGTGCTCAATACGTGTTACTTCGGCGACCCGCCCATGGAGACAATCGCTCGTTATATTCGAGACCGTGGTCATGATGTCCAGATGCATCTGCATCCTTGTTGGATCATGTTCTCTCAGCCCGATTGGCGCACGCTGGTGGAGTCCGGGGCGCCAACGGACTCGCTCGCGGGAATGGACGAAAAGCGCCTCGAGGAGCTCCTCACGGCAGGCCTTGCGGTGTTCACACGCTGGCGACTGCCCAGACCATGTGCCTTCCGGGCAGGAAATCTCCAAGTGGACGCCAAGATTTATCCCATCCTCAAGCGACTCGGAATCCCGCTTTCATCGAATATCGGGCTCGGTGCCTATCGGCCGGAGGATCCAGGCTTGCATCTCGCCGGAGGCCGGCATTGGATCGACGGGGTATTGGAGTTGCCCGTGGCCTCGCACCGTTACTTCAATTTTGGATCCTACGAGCGGTGGAAAACGTTCACTGTGATCGGTACGGGAGCGGATGAGGCCGCGGAAATATTGCGCGCTGCGGCGAAGAGCAACGCCAGTCCGGTCACCGTCTTGACTCATCCCAGCGAGTTTGTAAAAAAGACGGCGGCCGATTACGACTCGTTGCGCGTGAATGTCCTGTCACGGAATCGTCTACAGAAGCTATGCGAGTTCCTGAGCAATCACCAGGACGAATTCGAGGTGACCACGTTCAGTAAGAGCCTCCCGGCTTGGACCGCTCATGAAGGCACGATCAATCCAAGTTGGCGCATCACGCCGCTGGCGATCGCAAAGCGCCTCATTGAGAATCATCTCACCGTGTCCTGAATCGAGAGATGCGCATGCCAGGCGTGGTTTGGGAGAAGGCAGCGCTTGACGAACCCGCGGCGCGCGAACAAATAAGCGCAGAGCTCGCTCGCATCAACAACGAGATCGGGCATCCCTGCC
>VBCZ01000103.1:399-3262 GCA_005889025.1 Betaproteobacteria bacterium | reverse complement strand
TGCTTGGCAAACCGCTCCACACAGGCGAGTGAACAAAACCAATACGTCTTCCTGTTGAAGTGGAGATCTCCTGCCGCACGCTTTGTATCCACTTGCATCTTACACACGGGATCAATCGCGTATTCGCGCGAAGAGCCGGACAGCACAATTTCATACAAGTCTATTGGCTGAGGCAGGTTCCGGAGAGAAACCGACCCTTGATGCTCAATCTCGATATCTGAGATCCCCGCTTGAGCAAGGGCCTCCGCAACATATTTTGTGCACAAGATCTGGCCACCGATCGCGCGCGCGGCTACTCGCGCCGCAAGATTCACGGTTGAGCCGAAGTGACGATTCCCCCGAAAAAGTGCAGCGCCATGATGCAAGCCGGCACGAACAATTGGAAAATCTTGGCGATCGGCAACTAATTTGAAGAGCGCCGACAGCGCGTCCATTGCAGCCATTGGGTCTGGAAATACAAGGAATGCACAATCGCCGGTAAGTGATTGCAATTGTCCGAACGGAAGGATGGATGTTCGAATTAGCTCGCTAAAGTCGTCTACTAAATCAGCGGCAGCTAGTTCACCGTGTGTGTCGGTCAACGCGGTGTAGCCCGCAATGTCGACGAAGCAGAAAGTCGCTTCGATGCTTGTCCCTGCGCTCATATAAGACAGTCTGATGCCTAGTGGACGAAGCTACTGGCGGCGACCGACGGCGCGCCGGCGCCTTCGATAAGCGAACCGCTCGCTATACGATTCATTCTGCCGTGGCACCAGGCCTCGTGGCGTTCGCTAATCAATTGGGCCGAGCGCAGCGATCGCTCAGGCACTTCAGAGCACCTTCGCAATCGGCATCCTTGTTACAGGCCACTCCTTCAGTGAACCGAGCTTGGCAATGTCGCGGCCATCCGATACACCACTCGTCCCTGCTGCATTCCGTGTGGCCTCGACATTGGTCGGCTGTATTCACCCATGGTTGACATTGCCCGTTCATACAACCCAAGTCACCCATACACTCGGAGCTGTACTGGCAAGACGCGCCAGTCCGCCTGAGCGGTTGCGAATCCTTCCCGCCTTCCCGCGCCAGTGTCTGCTGGAACACGGGGCCGCCGGTGTAGGTGAAATAGAGCTTGCGTTGACTATGCGCGACCAGCAGCCGGTGCCCAAGGAGAAAGTCGGAGCCCAGCAACATCGACTGCTGTCCCCCCGGATGTATCCCGAGACGGCTGCCGGTCGCGGCGTAGGTCGCGTCTTTCCACAGATCGGCGAAAGGGATCATGATGTTCCTGATGGTCTCGTTGCCGATAGCAACACTCTCGAACGGACCGATCCACCGATCGATCGACTTTTGGCCCAATCCGGTAGCGCCACCGATGCCGACGACCCCGGTCGTGTCCGGCGTTACACCCAGCCGCGCGGCATCTGACTTATTGAGCACCGACGTGCTGGCGCCGGAGTCGAGCAGCGCCTTGATCGGCTGGCCATTGATCCGTATCGTCAGGACGATTTGCGGGTGGGCCTCGGCAACCGTGTCGATCTCGACTTCGCCGATCCTGTCGGTCGCCCAGTACGCGAGCGAAACGCCATCGCAATCCCTGGGTTGGAACAGTCTGACCGCACCGTGGGCCAGATCGAACTCGACGTCGACTTGATGGAAGAAGTCGTTGCCGAGGATGAAGCCGACGTTCTCACCCAAATCTCGCTCACCGGCGACTATCACTCGCCAACCCTTGCGCGTGGCCTGGCCGATCTTGAACTCATCGACAAAGGCGGCCTCGACATGGGTCTCGCCGCCGACGCCCACCATCCGATAGCCTCTGACCTCCTGTCGACTCAGGCCCAGCCGAACCGCAGCCGACCGCGGGATCAAGCTGAGTTCCGCTCCCGTGTCCAGCATGATACCGATCTTCTGGCCGTTGATGGCGCCGTCGACAATGAGTCGGTTGCGCTCCAGCCGAACGGGCAAGTCCGCGATCTGCACCATTCTATTTACCAGGCAAACAAACGTTTTGAATACGAAACACCGGGTTCGCATCTTGCACACACTCGCGTTTTTCCGAAGCGAACGGCGCGTTGTCGCCACCGGCGAGACAGCGGAATCGAGCAAGAGGTTACGCGGCTATCATGCGAAGACAGCATCGATCGCTCTTTGCGCGTGCAATTCGGTTGTATTCAATAGTGGAATCTCCGTTTCCGGTTCGTTGCGGAACAGGAGGGGGAGTTCGGTGCCGCCGAGAATCAGCCCTTCGATGTTCTCGCGCTCCTTGAGCCGATCTATGATTTCCAATAGTCGGCCCCGCGTTTCGGCCCGATAGACGCCTTGCACCAGCTCGGACATGTATCGGTCATGGATATCATCCTGCTCGACTGCGTTTGGCACGACGACCGCGATTCCGTGCTTGGCAAATACTTCCGGATAAAAGCGAGCCTGCATCGTGAACCGCGTTCCAAACAGTCCAACCCGTCCGATCCCTAAGGATCGGGCCGCGTCACATGCCGCCTCGACGATGCTCACCAGAGGAATCGGAGACCGCCGACGAAGATCGTCAAACACGAGGTGAGGCGTATTTGAGGCCAACATACCCACATCGGCACCTGCTTTCGCAAGGCGGAGGATCTCGATCAGCAGGTATTCGGTCACTTCCGGCAGTTTCCCCGCATCGATCAGATCGAGCATTCTCTTCATATCGATACTGGTAATTACGATCGGCGGATAGCTGCCGTCGCGCGTGCGTTCGCGGTACAGCGCGATGATTCGACGATCGTCGACTCCGGGGGCTATGCCGCCGACGATGCCCAGGGTCTTCATGCCTGATAATCGGTCGCTTGACCCGCGTGCCATTGACGTGAGGGGCGGCGACGCATCCGGCCCATGTGGCTGAGCG
>VBCZ01000103.1:0-369 GCA_005889025.1 Betaproteobacteria bacterium | reverse complement strand
GAAAGAGCTCGATCAATAGATCATCGGGACCGGCGGTCATGACGTACCTGAATTTTGGTTGCTCCCGGATCGCGTTGCGAAACTCGTGCCCTCTCGCTTGCATTCGGGCGACAAGTTCATCGAGATCATCGGTCTCGATCCCGATATGATGCATCGCGCCTCCTCGTTGCGCCTTCGGCGGCTGCTCGTAGATATGAACGAACGCGTTCCCGAGCCGAAGCCGTACTGTTCGCACACCCGCGGCGTCTTCATCCCAGACCAACCGGGCGTCAAACATCTTCTGGAAAAACTCGACGGTGACCGGGAGATTGGTCGAGAAGATGTGTATGTGGTCAAGACTTGCACGCATGACGCGCCACTGCGTCAGTC
>VBCZ01000474.1 GCA_005889025.1 Betaproteobacteria bacterium | reverse complement strand
TCTTCATGTCGGAGCCATCGGTCTTGGATCGCTCGTAGGAGAAGACCACATCGTCGGCTGTGAATGGCGTGCCGTCGTGGAACTTGACGTTTTGCCGCAGGTTGAAGCGCCATACGGTCGGCGCGGTCTGCTTCCAGGAAGTCGCGAGCAACGGGACGAGCTCCAGCTTCTTGCCGCGACCCACCAGAGGCTCGAACACGTTGGCCGTGATACTGAGCTGCAGCGACTCGTTGAGCGAGTGCGGATCCATCGAGACCGCGTCGCCCTGATCGGCAAAGCGGTAGGTCGCCGCCGTCGCGCTTGTTGCGGCCAAAGCGCCGGCGACCACCGCCAGCGCCAACGTTCTGTGGAAACCTTTCATTGTTGCGTTCCTCCTCGATTCATGCATGTGCGGTAGCGCGAGACAGGTGCTCGACCGCCTGCAGACACGCGGCGAGCGCCTGGGTATATACGGTCTCCTTCCAGTCATCATCATCGACGTAGAAGGCGTCGCGGAACTTACGCTTCATCTCTTTGTAGTGCGCGCGCGAAGCTTCAGGATGATTCGCGAACCAATGCTCGACGCGAAGCGCCTCCAGCACCTGCTCGATATCATGCGTACCGTACTCGAGCGCGATGCCGCAAAATTCGGTGTCCGGGCACTCGTCGCGCGCGGCGCCGCCGATATTGCCGCCAATGCGCGCAGAGCTCGACGATCCGTCGAAAACCGACGTCACCTCGCGCCCCCAGACCGCCTTGGTGCGCGCGATATCGCCGGCGTTCTCGAGCCCCGCATAGATCTTTTCGCCGTGCCCGCGGGGTCCAAGCCCCGTATGGAAATCGATCCACGCGAGGCGCCGGCGGCCCGCTACATGCTCGCGCAGCACCGAGCGCAATGTCCGGTTGCTCCAGGTCGGTCTGCTGCCGCCATAGAACATGCCATCGTGAAAGGCGTACTGGCCGATGCTCACCGCGGCCTGATACGCCGCCCGGCCGTGCTGCGCCACCCAGGCGTCGAGTCGCGCCTCGCTCTCCGTCGTAGGCGGCCACGTCGCAGGCAACAGCAGCGAATGGATCTCTGCATAGGCTGAATTCACCGGCAGCGGTTTGCCGAAGTCGACGAAGTTGCGATTCAGGTCGATGTTGTCCTCGTTGACTCGGCGCAGATGCGAAAATCCGTAGGGGTTGAGCGCATGCAACATCAGGACGGCGATGTCGGAATGCCCGATCGCGCGCAGAAATGGATCTTCGCGAAGAAGCGCTGTCTGACAACCCGACCCGCAGAAACCCTCCACGCCATGCGTCCCCGAAGTCAGCAGCAGCAAGCTCGCCGCGTCGGGTTTCCCTAGGAGCGCCAGGTCGATCGACAGGTCTTCGCCCTCGACGCCATGCAGGGCGGGATGCACGTGGCGGAACAGGTCCGCACTGCGAGCGCCGGCCGCAGCTACGAACTTGTCGCGCGCTTGCGTGTAGCTTTGGGCAAAGTGACGGTGGACGTTCATTGCTTCAGCGGCAAAGCCGCTTCGGCAAGCGCCGCGAGATAGCCACCGCCGAGAGGAATGACTTCGTCGTTGAAGTCATAGCGTGTGTTATGGAGAAAGCAGCCGCCTTCCGCGCCGCCCTGACCGAGGCGCGCGTAGGCACCCGGCCGTTTCTGCAGCATGAACGAAAAATCCTCCGAGCCCATCGACGGCTCGAGGTCGCGCACGACGTTATTCGGCCCGACAAGGCCGTCGGCCACGCTTGCCGCGAACTCCGCCTCGCGCGCGGTATTGATCGTCGCCGGATACATCCGCTCGTACTTTAGCGTCGCCGTCGCGCCGAACGCCGCTGCGATCGAGTGGACCAGATCGTTGAGCCGACGCTCGATGTCGTCCTGCGTTTTTGGCCGGAAGGTGCGCACCGTTCCGACGAGGCGGGCATCTCTCGGGATGACGCTCATCGCCG
>VBCZ01000102.1 GCA_005889025.1 Betaproteobacteria bacterium | reverse complement strand
CAAGGGCCTTCTGGGGAAATGCGGCTGCACCCGCATGGTTCAGGGCGGATACAACGTCGCGCTTGCGCCCGGAGACTCGGTCGAGCGCCATTTCATGGACACCATCGAAGGCGGCAAATGGTTGCCCGACCAGGATCTCGCATGGACCTTGGTGACCGGCGCGATCGAGCGCATCCATGAGCTCGAAAACGAGCTGGGGTGTTTTTTCGATCGGAATCCCGACGGGACGGTGCATCAGAAAGCGTTCGCGGGACAGACCTTCGACCGGACCGTGCACAAGGGGGACCTGACCGGGATCGAGATCATGATCCGGCTTGCCGAGCAGGTCTGGGCGCGCGGGATCGGCCGGCTCGAAGAGCACCGGGCGCTCGAGCTCGTGAAAACCGCGGACGGTGCCGCGCTGGCCGGCGCGCTGCTGGTCGATATGCGCAGCGGTGATTATGTCCTGGTGCATGCGAAGGCCGTGTTGCTCGCCACCGGCGGCGGGCCGACGATGTATCGCTACCACACCCCATCCGGCGACAAGAGCTGCGACGGCCTGGCGATGGCGCTCGCCGCCGGCCTTCCCTTGCGCGATATGGAGATGGTGCAGTTCCATCCGACAGGACTTCTCGCTGGCGCCGACACGCGTATGACAGGAACCGTGCTGGAAGAGGGCCTTCGAGGCGCCGGCGGATATCTTCTCGATGGCGGCGGCGAGCGCTTCATGCAGCGCTACGACGAGCGTGCGGAGCGCGCGACGCGCGACATCGTCTCGCGCGCGATCTACAGCGAGATGCGCGCCGGAAATACTACGCCGCACGGCGGCGTGTGGCTGGCGATGTCGCACCTCGGTGCGGCCAATGTCACGCGGCAGTTCAAGGGAATGGTCGAGCGCTGCGCCGACTGCGGCTTCGATCTGGCGGGCGGGCGCGTCGAAGTCGTACCGACCGCGCACTACATGATGGGCGGCGTCGAGTTTGCGCGGGATTGTTCGACGGCGCTGGCCGGTCTGTTTGTCGCGGGAGAGGACTCGGGTGGCGTGCATGGCGCAAACCGCCTCGGCGGCAACGGCGTGGCCAACTCGACGGTATTCGGCGGCATCGCCGGAGATACGATGGTGAAGTGGCTCGCGGAACATAGCGAATTTCGTGCCCTCGACCAGGACGCTGTCGACCGAGCGCTCGCGAGAGTCGAGAGGCCGTTCCGGGAGGGTCGCTTCGCCGACCTCGAGAGCATGCGGGATCGATTGCTCGCGACGATGTGGGACAACGCCGGCATCGTTCGCGACGCGGCCAGCCTCGCGCGCGCCGCGGCGGACCTGGATCAACTCGCGATCGAGCTATCCGCGCACGCCCTGCCTGAAGCCGCGCGCGAGCGCGCGTTCAACCTCACCTGGCACGATTGGCTGAACCTCACCAGCCTGGTGACTGTAAGCCATGCCATCGTCCGCGCGGCGGCCGCGCGCAAGGACTCGCGCGGCGCGCATTACCGCTCGGACTATCCCCGATCCGGTGAGCTCGCGGCTTCGACGTTCACGCGTGTGCAGAAGGAGGGAGATTCTCTTGCGGTCGAAAGCGTTCCGGTACGCTTCACGCGAGTTCGGCCCGGCGAGTCGTTATTGGCGGGTTGAATCGGCGCGTCAGGATGCGGACGCGAAACAGGGAATGAGCCGATCGCGAAGCAAGGCCGGTGGGGGGCTATTCCACAAGCTCAGGACATAGCCGCCAATACCGGCGCCGGTCGGCTTGGTGGCGCACGCGCCGGCAATCATCAAGTCTTCCATGTGACCGGCGAGGCGTGGTTCGACCAGACCCCAGCGGCGGAAACAGCAAGCGGCGAGGTTGATGCCTTCGGCGAGATCGCCGCATGCTGCTTCCTGCTTTCCGCGCAGCGATTCGACGCAGCGGTTCACGGCGTTGCGCATGTCGACATCGATGCTTTCTCCTTCCGCGGGAGATCGCCGCAACAGCGCCTTGACCTTGTCGACGCACTCCGTGGTGGCGGCGCGTGCGCCGCTGTCCGAGAGAAATAAGCTCGGGGTCCATGCCGGTTCGAAGTCCGATGCGCCGGTCTCCGAGCAGAACACGACCGGGCACTCGCGCAGCGTCACCGCGATGTCCAGTCCGCTGCTCTCCCCGTGAAACAGGTTTTCGAGCTGGCGCGCGAATTCGTGAATGGCGCTGGCCGAGACGAGGCTCAGACGTTCGAACCAGCGCGCGAGCGCGACGCACAAAGCCGCCGACGCACCCAGGCCCGCACCGCAAGGGAGGCGGTTGACGATAAGAAGCGTCCCGTTAATTGCCGAGCGGCCCAAGTCGAGTAATTCCAGCGCCCGCTGGAGGGCGCGCTGCGCACATGCGTGCAGAACGTCATTTTGCAGCCCCTCGGTGTGGATTCTCAGGTTCTCATCGTTCGCCGAATGCCGCAATTCCAGGCCACGTGCGCGCAACGGAAACGCGAGCGCGGGAGAGCCCCGCAGCACCGCGTGCTCGCCCGCGAGTATCCACTTGCCGAAGGCGCGCGTGTGAAAGTCGTTCACGCAACATCCGGCTCGGATGACAAGACCCGGTGCGATGGTGAATACCGCTCGCGCACCTGCGACATCATCGCTTTCTGGTCCTGGCGAAAGAGAAGGTGGACATTCGGTCCCGCATCCATCGTCACGATCGGCCCGTCCCGATGCATTGCCCATAAGTCCGCGCATTCCTGAAGGATGCGGTCGGAGACCGGGGTCCGATATCGGAACGGCGGATCGCTGGTATGAAAGAGCTCGTGCATGTCCTGGAATTCCGCCCAGCTGATTTCATACGCGGATCGCCAGTCGGAATGGGTGAGCGCGTCCAGAAGCTGACCCATGCGCACCCGGGCACGATCCTGACGCCCGGCAAAGCGCGGGCTTGTGGTGACCCGCAGATGCGCGTCTGACGAGCTGACGCTCTTGCGGCCGCCATCGACGATCACGACCATATGCAGCAAATCTCCGACGGGGAAATCCAGCGCATCGATCGTATCACCATCCCACATGCACCATGGAGCAAAAAATGAGCGGCAGCTCGAGCCGGATCCGGCTCGACTCAGGCGCGCCAGCTGCGCAGCTGTTTCATGGCGTCGAAGGAGCGCCGCGACCGCTTTGGTTGCCGCGGAAAAGCTGGACGCCGAGCTTGCAATCCCCGCGTCGGCAGGAAAGTTGTTGGCGGAGCGGACCAACACGCTCTGCGGATGGTCCCAGAGATCGCACAGCTTTCTTACATACCCAAGGAAACGGCGCTCGCCTTCAGGGGAGAGACGAAGTGCGACATTGCCGGCACGGGATAAATATTCCCAGCGGTCGGGGCCGCTCACGGCATCGCTCACGACGACCGTGGTTTTCAAATGCGGCAGGGTATAGGAAAGGGAGGGGTTGACGGAGACATTGCGGCCCGAATCGCGCTTGCCCATGTACTTGATCAGCGCGATGTTGGCAAAGCCCTGCGCTTCGGCGCTGGCGCGCGCGAGCTCGTTCATGCGGACGGCGCGCCATTTTCAGCCAATCGTGAGCCCCTCGGAGAGTTGGGCACGGCCGACGGGTGCCGCCATCTCGCGCTCGATCGCCGATACGAACGCCTGCGCCGAGTCGGCGCGGACGATGGCCAGTGCCACGTCGGCGCCGAGCGCGCCACATCCCTTGCGAGCGAGCACGCCGGGAAGCGCATCGAGGCGTTGTAGTAGCGCAAGCGTGTCGGGATGAACGAGAGATTGCCGCTCGAGTTCGTCGGCGTATCCGCGCATTGCCTCGACAAATCGAGCCGGGTCGCGGTTGCGCAAAGCCTCGCAGGCGCTATTCGCATGGGTCGAAAACACGGCGACATCGATGCGGCCGAGCGCTCGAAGATGCTCGTGGGTAACCACTTTGTTTCCCGTGGGCACGAAGTAGAACTCCAAATCGTCAAACGGCCACGCGTGTTTGCGCGAGGTTCCCTCCGCTTTGGAGAACTCGACGAGTCCGCCTTCGAGTTGGGCGACGATATCGGCGCCGGAAGGAGGGAAGCCTCGGCCGTCCCAGGCGACGTCGACAAAGGTCGCGAGCATGGGTTCGATATCGATGCGCGCGGCTCCATCGGCGGCGTTCTCGCGGATGTGCGCCAGTACCGCGTAGCACATCAGGAATTGCGCGGCGGAAGCGCCCCAACCGCCCGCCCCGGCGTGAGGGTCGAAAAATTCGATGTTGATGGTCGCGAAGACTTCGGGATGCGCGGTGATGAAACGCCCGGCAGGCGATGCCGGTGCGACGCCTCGGACGGCGCCCGAGCCTTCGCGCACCCGCAATTCGAATCGTGGAAGCGTCGCAGCCAGAAGCGTCTGGCCGCCGGTAAGGGCAAGATACTCGCCCAGGAAAAAACTCTTGCTCGGAACGCTCAAGCGCAGAGCGCCGCCGGCTTCAGTCACCGGATCCTGCGCTCCTCATCTCCTGGAGCAACTCGACTGCGTTGCTGTGCGTGATTCTTTTCTGAACGCGCAGGATCTCTTCCAGGCGTCGCTGCAGAAGCGGCATTTCCTCGATGCGGGCTCCGGCGCCAAGCGAAAGATTGCGCGCATGGAGCTTCATATGGCGACGACACGCGATAGCTCGTTGGCCGATGCGACGCCCAACATGCGCAGGCACATCGACGCGGTGGGGTGGAGCTTGGTTACGCCGCCGACCGTGCCCACCACGATCGGCGCTTCCAGCGTGCCGACGAGATGTCGGCTATCCACCCGCCACCGCGTGATGCTTCGATAGCGTCCATCACGGGCCGCGTACGCGTGCACGCCCGCTTCGACGGCGCGCCAGTCGTTTCCGGTTGCGACGACCATCGCGTCGATGCCGTTGAGCACGCCCTTGTTGTTCGTCGCCGCGCGATATGGATCTTCCTCACCGAACAGCGACGCCTCTTCGATGCGCTGGGCCAGGTCATGATCGATTTCGGTGAGCCTCACTTCGGCATAAGTGAGCTTGGTATCGACCAGGTTGGAGAGAATGCACATCGTGACCTTCTCGCCGGTGCATTCTTCGATGTGAGGCCGCAGGAACTCGCATACCTGGTTGACGATATTGGCCCCCATCGCGTCGCGCGGATCCAGCAGGATGTGGAT
>VBCZ01000013.1:815-13026 GCA_005889025.1 Betaproteobacteria bacterium | reverse complement strand
CGGTGGTCTTCCTCAGTGCATCTTCGCCGTCGACTGCGGTCTCGATTTCATAACCGTGGTGTCCCAGCCGCAGCGTGACAATCCCAAATTTTCAGGAGTATCGTCGACCACCAGGATGCGTGCAGGGCTATGCAAAGATTTGTTTCGCGCTTAACCCAAGAATTCGCGAACCTTTTCGAGCAGGTGTCGCGGGCTGAACGGTTTGGCGACATAGCCGTCACATCCGGCCTCGCGCGCCTTTGCCTCGTCGCCCACCAGGGCGTACGACGTGACCGCCACGATGGGAATATGTCGAGTCGCCGGGTCGGCCTTAAGGCGCCGGGTCGCCTCGTAGCCGTCGATCACCGGAAGCTGGATGTCCATCAGGATGAGGCCGGTAAGCTGTTTCTTGGCCATAGCGACGCCGCTTTCGCCATCGACGGCTTCGATAATTTCGTACCCTGCAGAGGAAAGCAGATCGCGCAGGATCTGCCGGTTATCCTCGGTGTCCTCGATGACCAGAATTCTCTTTGTCATGCCGCTTCCTTCTGTTGTTCGACACGAATCGGAACGATGACATGGAATGTCGAACCGACGCCGAGCTCAGAGCTGACGGAGATCTTGCCGCCATGCATTTCGATTATGCGGCGGGCTATGGCGAGACCGAGACCCGTACCGCCTTTTCTGCGGGTGCTTGAGACATCGACCTGCTGAAATTCCTCGAAGATCCTGGTCTGGTCGGCCGGTGCGATGCCCGGCCCCGTATCTCGCACATCGATATCGAAATAGCCATCGGTAGCCTTCGCGCTTACATTCACGCTACCCTCGTCGGTGAATTTAATGGCATTCCCCACGATGTTGAGCAGCACCTGCGTGAGGCGCCGTTCGTCGCCGTAGCCCATCGGCAAGTCGTCTGCGATCGCGCATTCCAGCGCGAGTCCCTTCGCTCGCGCCAGAGACTCGGTGCTGGCCAGTGTCGACTTCACAAGGCTCGCCATGGAGTAATCGTCGAACGCGAGCTTGAGCTGCCCGGCGTCGATTTTCGACAGGTCCAGGACATCGTTGATGAGCCCTAGCAAATGCTTGCCATTGTGCTGCACGCGCTCGAGCACGCCGCGCACGCGGTCCTCCAGCGTGCCGTAGATGCCGTCGAACAGCAGCTCCGAATAGCCCAGTATCGCGTTCAAGGGTGTCCGCAGCTCATGGCTCATATTGGCGAGAAACTGCATCTTATGCTGGCTCGCGATCTCGACCTGCCGGCTTTTCTCAAGGTCTTTAACAGCGCAATATCCTTGTCCGAGAAGGGGCCGACATAATCGCGCCCGACGAAAATCGCGCCGATTCCCTTGCCCTCCCACAGCATGGGCGCGAACACCACCGATTTGAGGCCGATCGCTTTGGCGCCGCGGCGCGTGTTTTCGGGCACTCGGTGGCTGGCGTCTACATCCGGAACGTGCACCACGGCGCGACGTGAAATCGCGGCACCCGAGCCGCTTTTCTCGTCGACTGTCGTGGGAAAAATCTTTTCGAATTCTTCTCGCCGGGGGCCATGGTAGGCCCCGATGTAGATGAGCCCGTCGTCGCCGACCAGATTGATTCCCACGAGCTTGCCCGCAAACAGCCGCTCGCAGCTGTCCAGGATTTTCTCGAACACCGGCGTCGTATCGGCGATCGAGCTGCTGATCGCGGCGAGGATTTCACCCGATGCCCGCTGCTGATCAAGCGCCTCCTTGGTCTCATTGAAAAGCCGGACGTTCTCCAGCGCGATAGCCGCCTGGTCGCCGAACGTCTGCAACAGGGCGAGCTCCCGCTCACTGAATGGCCGTACTTCCTGACGCCGCAGCAGAATCGTGCCGAAGGGCTTCCCCTCCCGGAATAGCGGCACCACGACGACTGTGCGGTGGCCGTAGCGTTGCGCGATTTCCGCGCTGAGCGGGTATTCGGTCGCCTCCGCGAGCATGTCGTTCACTTCGATCGTCCTGCGTTCGAGCAGCGCGCGGCCGGAAATGGAATCGCGATTGATCGGGAGCGAGTCGACATGGCTTACGGGATCCGGGGACGGCCCTTTTGACGCGAGATGTCGCAAGGTATCGCCGTCGGTCAGATACATCGATGCGGCAGAGGCGTCGCAAAGCTGCGCTGCTCGCTCGGCGATCGCATCGAGCACCGGCTGCACATCCGTGGGCGAGCTCGAGATGACACGCAGGATCTCCGCGACCGCGGTCTGCTGTTCGAGCGCCTCTTTCGTTGCGTTGAACAGGCGTGCGTTCTGGATCGCGATCACGGCCTGGTCGGCAAACGTCTTCAGGAGCGCGATGTCCTTGTCGGAGAAAGCGCCGACGTAATCGCGACCGACGAAGATCACGCCGATGCCTTTCCCCTCCCAGACCATCGGCGCGAAAATCACGGCCTTGTAGCCAACCGCCTTGCATGCCCGGCGTGTCTGCTCAGGCACGCCCTCGCCGTTGTCAACGTCTGGGTAATGGATGATGCTGCGGGTCAGTATCGCGTCTCCCGAGCCGCTTTCAGGGCCGATCGGAAGGGGGAACACCCGCTCGAGGTCCTCCCGGCCCGGACCGTGGTAAGCGCGAACGCGAATCAGGCCGTCTTCTCCCACCAGATTGATCCCGGCCACCTTGCCGGCGAACAGGCGTTCGCAGCTTTCGAGAATCTTGTCGAAGACCGGCGCGGTGTCGGCGATCGAGCTGCTGATCGCGGCGAGCACTTCGCCCGAGGCGCGCTGCTGACTCAGCGCCTCCCTGGTCTCGTTGAACAGCCGCACGTTGTCGATCGCAATCGCTGCCTGCCGCGCGAATGTCTCGACGAGCGCAACCTGGTTGGGCGAGAAGAGTCCCGGCTCGCGCCGGAAAACGAAGATGCTGCCATAGGCGCCGCCTTCGCGCATTAGCGGCACGGCCAACACCGCGCGAGTGCTGGATCGATCAATGTTCGGCCGCGCGTCCGGGTATTCGGTGTCGAGCAGCGGGAGCACGTCGGCGTGATGGATGGTTGCACGGTCGAGCACCGCCCGACCATTTATGGACGACCGCTTTAGCGGCGTCGGCAGGATGGACTCCAACCCCGCGCCTGTCTTCGTCTCGTAGTTCGCCGCCGGGCGAAGTACGTCGCCGTCGACAAGCAGCACGCGCGCGTAGGGCGAGCCGCAGAGGTGTGCGGCTCGCTCCGCGACGGCATCGAGGACCGGCTGCACGTCGGTAGGTGAGCTGGAGATCACACGCAGAATTTCGCTGATCGCGGTCTGCTGTTCGAGCGAGTTCTGCAGTTCGTGCGTACGCTCGTCGACTTTGTGCTCCAGGCCCGCATAGGACTCGCGCAGCCGTCCCGTCATGCGGTTGAACTGGTTGGCGAGCGCCTCGAGCTCGTCGCCCGTGCGCACTTCGATCTGCTGATCGAGCTCCCCGGCGCCGATGCGCCGCGCGCCTTCTTCGAGCGTGCGGATGGGCCGCACCATGCCGCGGGCGAGCGCGAGCGCGGCAAACGCCGAGATCACCAGACCGGCGATCAGCAATGCCGCAGTGCGCAGGATCGACGCGTTGAGCTTCGCGTACACCTCCGATACCGGCTGCTCGACGAAGACGTTCCACCTAAGCGATTCGATCGGGGCCACCGATGTCAGCACCGGTGTGCCTGCCAGATCGTTCGAGACCATCGCCAGCTCGTTCGGGTTTTGCTTTTCGGTGGCGGATTTGACGTGCGGAAGCTGCGACAGGTCGGTCTTGCGAAGGACCAGGCCGATGTCCGGATCCGCGACGAGGAAGCCTTGCCGTCGACCACGTAGGCCTTGCCTTTGTCGCCGATCTTGATGCGCGATACGACGTCCCAGATGAACTTGAGGTTGACGTCGGCGATAGTCACGGGCCCCGTGTCGCTGCCGGAGCGGATGGCGATCGTCATGTAGGGCTCAGTTTCCTTCTTGAAGTACACCGGCCCGAACCACGGCTGCCCGCGCTTGGCGTTGCGAAACGCCGGTTCCTGCGATCGGTCCTTGCCCGAGTTGATGTTATCCATGCCCAGGCGAGAGACAGCGATCTGCTCGCGTCCGGCAGCGTCGACCTGCGCGATGTCGGTAACCTCGGGCGCCTGGCGCAACAGCTTGAGGAACTCGATACGGCGCAGCTCGATGTCGCTCGCATCGAGCTGCGGCAGCGCCGCGTAGGCGAGTTGCTTGACGATTTGCTCGATGTACTGCTCGATCCGCGACGCGGCGGCCAGAGCCTTTTCGTGCTGCAGGCTGGCGAGCGCGGACTTGTTTTCCTGGTACGAAAAGTAGACGCTGATCGCGCCCGAGGCGAGCAGCGCGATCGTCACCAGCGAGAGGATGAGGAGCAGGTACTTGCGAAAGAGCCGGCCGCGATACATTTGCCGTGGGTTCGCCTTCGGTACCTCCGCGGCCGGTAGGCCGGCGGTCGCATCCATGGCTTTGTCAACCGCCATCTCAGCAGTAGCGCTAGGGACGACTTGCCCCTCAATCGCTTTGTCGGCGAAGGTACTGGGCTCGATTTCGCGTTCAGACATGGTGCGGCACTTTATCTCACCGCGCTCTCACATGCGATCGGAGGGGACCATCACCCGCCGGACTGAAGAGCGCCACAACCCTGAGCATGATAGCCCGGATCATTGAATCACCTCATCCGCGCGCAGCAGCAGCGACTGCGGGATTACGATGCCGAGCGCTTTGGCGGTTCTCAGATTGACGACGAAATCGAATTTGGTTGGTTGCAGGATTGGAAGGTTGGCAGGCTTGGCGCCCTTCAGAATCCGGCCGGTATAGATACCTGCCTCGCGATACATCCACGTAATACTGGTCCCGTAGCTGATCAAACCGCCAGCGGTCGCGAACTCGCGCGCCCTGTACATGACGGGAATCTTGTGACTGGCCGCAAGTGCGACGAGATTGTTGCGCTGACCGAGGAACATCGGGTCGCTCGCAACGAGAACCGCGCCGATGCGCCTTTGCTCGATCATTTCGAATGCCGCGTCGAACTCGCTCACGCCCCTCGCGCGCACGACGATGACTTTGCGGCCAAGCGCCTGAGCGGCCTCCTGTGCCGCGTTTACATCGACCTCCACGTTCTGGTTTTCCGGGTTCGTCAACAATGCGATTGTCGTCGCGTTCGGAGCGACGTCACGCAAGAGTTCCATTCGCTTTGAGGTCAACGTGCTCGAAAACAATGTGATGCCGGTTGCGTTACCACCCGGGTGACTGAGGCTTTGCACCAAACCGAAGCGGACAGGATCGGAACCGACCGTGAACACGATCGGAATCGCCTTGGTTGCGGCTTGGGCGGCGCGCGCCGAGGCGACATCGCCCGTCGCCGCGATGACATTGACCTTACGCCTAACCAGATCGAGTGCAAGCGCAGTAAGCCGAGTGTAATCGCTGTTCGCCCAGCGATACTCGATCACAACATCCTGCCCCTCGACATAGCCCGCTTGGCGAAGCCCTTCGCGAAACGCTGCGGCGTTGAATGCGTAGATATCGGGAGACGTGCTGTTGAGGAAACCCACGACGGGCATCGCGACCGACTGCGCGCGTGTGCCAAGCGGGAATGCGATTGCCGCGCCGCCCAGAAAAGCCAGGACATCGCGTCGTCGCATCGTCATTGAATCACCTCGTCGGGCCGCAGCAGAAGCGACTGCGACGCCGTCAGCGCGATTGTTTTCGCCATCCTGAGATTGATGATCCGCCCAAACTTGGTCGGCTGCTCGAGGAGAAGGTTGGCGGGCTTGGCGCTGACCGGGGCCCCTGCCGCGTAGTTGACGACCGGCCAGCTTACATGATACATACACCCATATGAAGACTACCGTAGAGATTCCCGATTCACTAATCGAAGAAGCGAAACGCGTGGCTGCGCGCCAGGATACGACGCTGCGGGTTCTTATCATCGAGGGATTGCGGCGGGTCATCGCGGAGCGGAAGCGCGCCGGCGCGTTTAGGCTGCGAAAGGCCACGTTTCGGGGCAAAGGTCTCCGGCCAGACGTGGTCGGCGCCTCCTGGGAGCGCATCCGGGAAATGGCGTACGAAAAGCGCGGCGGATGATCGCCGTAGACACGAATCTGCTGGTCTACGCCCATCGCGAGGATTCCCCGTGGCATGAAGCCGCCTATGCGCGGTTGGCGGAGTTGGCCGAAGCGCGCGCGCCCTGGGCGATTCCATGGCCGTGCCTGCACGAATTCCTGGCGATCGTCACGCATCCAAGAATTTACGCGCCGCCGACCAACTTGGCCGCAGCGATCGATCAGGTCGACGCGTGGCTGGAATCGCCGAGCCTTACGCTGCTGGCGGAGTCGGAAGGCTATTGGCGTGAGCTCAAGTCCATGATGCGGGACGGGCGGATCGCCGGGCCTCATGTCCACGATGCGCGCGTGGCCGCTTTGTGCCGACTCCACGGCGTGCGCGAACTGTGGACAGCCGATCGGGACTTTAGCCGCTTCCGCGGTCTGGAGTTTCGCAACCCGCTGGTCCCCTAGGTGAGGTCTGAACAAGTTGTCCGTTTGCCCTGAGCTTGTCGAAGGGCGGTTAACGGACTGATTAACATGGATGAGAGCCCGTTCATAGTTCGACAAGCCTGTCCCGAGCGAAGCCGAAGGGCTCACCACGAACGCGGTAAAGGAGAGATTCCGTAGGAGCAGTCCTCTTCCGCGCGCGCCCCTTGCACGCCATTGAACACGCTGGAAGATCACTCGATCACCTCGTCCGCGCGCAGCAATAGCGATTGCGGAATCGTCAGTCCGAGCGCCTTCGCCGTCTTGAGGTTGACCGCAAGCACATATTTGGTCGGCTGTTCGATCGGGAGGTCAGCCGGCTTGGCGCCTCTGAGGATCTTGTCGACGTACACGGCGGAATGCCGGTACGTCTCGACGACATTCGCGCCATAGGCCAAAAGCCCTCCGGCTTCGACGAACGGTTCCGCGCCGCCTATCGTGGGAAGGCGCTGCTGAACGGCGAGCCGGGCGATTTCGCCATAATGAGCAACGAGTAGAGCATCGGTTCTCACGATTAGCGCATCGGTCCTTTCCCGGACCATCGTGGCTAACGCGCTGGCGAGGTCGCTCGACCCTCGGATGCCGAAGCGATTTACCTTCATTCCGAGTGAGGCGGCAGCATTGTCGACATTTCTCGCGCCGCCCTCCTCAACACTGCCTATCTGGGTCCCGGGAACATCGAAGAGTCCCACGCGGGACGCGTTGGGAACGATTTCCTTCACGAGCTGGAGCCGCTTCAATGTGAGGTCGAACTCCAGAATCGAATTCCCGGTCAGATTCCCGTCCGGGCGGGCAAGGCTCGCGACGAGTCCACTTCGGACCGGGTCTCCGACCGCCGCCATGACAATGGGAATGGTCGTCGTCGCTTGCTTCGCCGCCCGGGAGCCGGGCGTGCCGTGGGTCACGATCACATCGACCTTCAGGTTCACCAAGTCGGCCGCGAGTTTCGGCAGGCGACCGAAATCATCCTGCGCCCACCGATACTCGATGACGAGGTTCTTGCCCTCCACGTAGCCGAGCTCGCGCAATCCCTGGCGCAAGGCGGTAATGTAGATCGCCCAGCTCGACGCGTTGGCGATTCCCAGGAAGCCCGAACCAATAAGAAACGTCCGCCGCTTGATCACTGAATTATCTCGTCCGTGCGCAGCAACAGCGACTGCGGGATTGTCAGGCCGAGCGCCTTCGCGGTCTTGAGATTGATCACCAGCTCGAGTTTCGTCGGCAGTTCGACCGGCAGATCGGCAGGCCTCGCACCCTTGTAGATCTTGTCGACGTACACGGCAAGACGGCGGTAGCACTCGTCGATGACCGGTCCATAGGACATCAGGTTGCCGCGCTGCACGAACAATGCCCAGCCCGACACCGCCGGGACCTTGTGCGCCACCGAGAACGTTGCGATCCGCTCCGCAAAGCTCATCGTGAACCCGTCGGCGAACGCCAGGATCGCCTCGTCGCGCCCTCGTTCGATGGAGGCAAGCGCCTGCTCGAATTCGCGTTCGCTTCGCACCGGGAAATAGTGATAGGAGAGTCCGAGCTTCGCCGCCGCCTCCTGTGCCGCCTTGAGCTCCAAGGATTCACCCGCATGTTCGGGATTGGCGATGATCGCGATCCGCTTGAGCCCCGGTATCGCTTCCTTCAGAAACTCCAACCTCTTGCCCATGAGGTCGAGCGAGAACAGGCTCATGCCCGTCAAATTCCCGCCGGGCCTCGCGAAGGTCGCGACGATCTTTGCCTCAACCGGGTCGGCGCTAAAGACGAACACGATCGGGAGCTTGACACCGGCGCGCATCATCGGGAGGACGGCGAGGCCGCTCCCGGTCACGATCACGTCGGGCTGTGCGCGCACGATGTCACCCGCCATCTGTTCGAGCCTCTCGCCGGAGCCCTCGCCCCACCACGTTTCGATGACGAGGTTCTTGCGCTCTATGTAGCCGAGCTCGCGCATGCCGGCGCGAAATGCCGCGAGATTGGGCGAGCTGGAACCGGCCCGCTCGGGCGAGACCCAGGCCACGTGTAGCACGGCCGGCGATTGTCCGGCTGCCGCCATGGCGAGGACCATGGGGACGCCAGCAAGGATGCGGCAAATCGTTCGTCGATTCATTGGATCACCTCATTCGCGCGCAGCGGCAACGACTGCGGGATCGTTCGCAAAGGATCCTGGCGCGTGATCATTCGCTTATTCCCGAGTCACAAGCATAGTGCCGAATGCGCGACGTGCCGTCCGGCACGTAGGTCGCGCCGGCGGCGGTCGGACGGGCCAAGCCCGGCTATCTGATTCCCAGGGTCTTCTTCATGTCCTTGGTGAGCAGGTACAGGTGGAGCGGATCGGTGGGTGAGGACTGGAAGCCGTAGCGCGCATAAAACGCGGCGGGTCGTTCGTCCGTTGCATGCGCAACCAGGGCGCGGCTTCCGATGACCGCCTCTGCTTGCAAGTAGCGTTTGATGGCGTCCTTCAACAAGGCTTCGCCAAGGCCAATCCTTTGCGCGGAACGATCGACAGCCAAACGCGCCAGCAATGTCAGCGGAATTGCGCGGCGTGCGAGTCCCTTGGCGACACGGGGCGCGGTGCGTTCGGGTTCCGCTGAGGCCGCCGCGAGACTGTAATAGCCGACTACTCGCACGCCACGTAGCGCCACGTAGGTCCTGGCTGCGCCGGTCGCCTGATTGACGAGAGCGAAGCGTGCAAGAAAGGTGTTGAGGGCGGGGTATCCGCAGTCGAACGCGCTGGTGTCGTGACGCGCCGCTAGCGGTTCGGGCCCGAGCAGCGGCGCGGTCATCCGCCGCGATCATGTCGTGCGCTGGCGCGTCCAGCGCGGCAAGAAAAGACCGGTGCTTGGCGGGCGGCAATCGGAACCGCGTATGCGCCTCGAGCACGTGGTCCGCCGCTTCGCGCGAGGATGCGAGCACGAACTCCGATACGCTGCGGCGCTGAAGGGCCGCAGCGCGCGCCAGCCTTGCCTTGTCCGCGGCTGCAATGCGGATGGCAAGCCGTTCCGATTTCGATGACGATCCCACGGGACTCTGCTCTGATCAAAACGTTGTTGTCACAGTGTACACACATCGATTCATTCCGTCAACGAGCAGCAACCTCACTGGATCACCTCGTCTGCGCGCAGCAGCACTGACTGCGGAATCGAGATACCGAGCGCCTTCATAGTCTTGAGATTGATCACCAGTTCGAACTTGGTCGGTCGTTCTATCGGAAGGTCGGCCGGCTTGGCGCCTTTCAAGATTTTGTCCACGTAAGTGGCTGCGCGGCGGAACAGGTCGTTACGATCCGGCCCGTATGCAACAAGGCCTCCGGAATCCACGAATTCCCGCAAGTGAAATATAGCGGGCAGTCGGCTCTTGATCGCCAGGTCGGCGATCCGTCTCAGATTTCCCGCGAACAGCGGGTCCGGCATGATGGCCAAAGCGCCGACGCGCGCTCGGCTCGCGTCTGCGAAGGCTCGGTCGAGATCACTTGGGTTCGTGATTTCCAACGAATGCAGTTCGAGTCCCAGACTTCTGGCGGGAAGTTGAAGCTCCTGCCAGTTGACGGTGGAGCCTCGACTCCCCGGATTCCACATCACGGCCGCCCGGGAGAGATTGGGAACCATTTCCTTGAGCAGTTCCAGCCGCTTTCCGGCCAACTCCGGTGTAATCCCGGCCAACCCGGTCACGTTGCCGCCAGGCCTGGCGAGGCTCCCAACCATCCCCATCAGAACAGGGTCAGTGCCGGCCGCCATCACGATCGGGATCGATTCCGTTGCTTCTTTCGCCGGCAGCGTATCGTCCATGACAGACGTCACGATAACGTCCACCTTGAGCCGGACAAGTTCGGCGGCGAGGGCAGGGAGACGATCCATGCGACTTTCCGCGTATCGATATTCGATGTTGATATTCTTGCCTTCAATCCATCCCCGTTCGCGGAGGCCTTGGCGGAATGCGTCGTGCCAACGCGCGGCATTGGAAGGAACGAATGGGGAGAGAACTCCGATCCGGCGAACCGTTGCCGCCTGCTGCGCCCTGACAGCGAACGGCGTCACTGCGAGGCCCGTCCCTATTGCTCTGACAAACGTCCGTCGGTCGATCACTGAATCACCTCGTCCGCGCGCAGCAGTACGGATGGCGGGATCGTCAGACCGAGCGCCTTCGCGGTCTTGATATTGATGACGAATTCGAACTTCGTCGGCTGCTCGATGGGGAGGTCGCCGGGTTTCGCGCCCTTGAAAATCCTGTCGACGTAAACGGCGGCGCGGCGATACATTTCCACTAGGTCGGGTCCGTACGCGACGAGGCCTCCAGCGTCCACGAAGGGCCGAACGTCATACATCGCTGGCAAGCGGTGTTGCGCTGCCTGCTCGACGATCGTGTCCCGCTGATCGAGGGTTAACGGACTTACCTGCACGATGAGCGCATGAGCGCCCGCTTTCTGGAACTCCGTGAACGCGCTCGGCAACTCCTCCGGCTTGGTCACGAGCTGGGTGATCAGTTCCAGATCCATCGTTTGGCCGGCAGCGCGCATCGCCGCGAGCAGCAGCGGCGTCGCTGATAGGCCGCCCAAGGCGAGCACGGCGATCCGCTTCGCGCGAGGAACGTTGCCGCCGGGATGTCCAAGGCTGGCGACCAGGCCGCTGCCGACCGGATCGGCGACGGCTGCCATCACGATGGGGATCGTGCTTGTCGCTCGCTTCGCTGTATTAACCGCAGGGGTGGCCGAAGTGACGATGACCTCGACGTTGAGCGCTACCAGCTCGGCAGCCAGGGCGGGCAATTGTTCCTCCTTCTCGGCGGCCCACCGGTAGTCGATGATCAGATTGCGGCCCTCGACATAGCCCAATTCGCGCAGTGCCTGAACAAAGGCTTCGTCCTGCGCGTTCGGACCCGGTCGGAGGTTGAGATAGCCGACGCGATGGACCTTGCTATCGCGTTGCGCCCATGCGGCGAACGGCTCGGCAAGGACGCCAAGTGCAATGCTCGCGGCGAATGCGCGCCGGTCCATCACTGAATCACCTCGTCCGCGCGCAGCTGCAGCGACTGCGGGATCGTCAGCCCGAGTGTCTTCGCGGTCTTGAGGTTGACCAGCAGGTAATATCTCGTGGGTTGCTCGACCGGCAGGTCGCTGGGCTTCGAACCCTTGAGATTCCTGTCGACGTAGACCGCGGCGCGACGAAGCATGTCATCGAAGTCCGGTCCGTACGACATCAAGCCTCCATCCCGGACCAGGAATCCGTATTCGTACATGGCAGGAATGCTGTGCGCCGTGGCAAAGTCGAGGACCCGCTTTCGGTTTAGGTTGGTGAGTACGTCGGTGACGAGCACCAATGCGTCGGGGCGCTCCCGAGTCATCGCGGAAAAGGCCAAATCGAAGTCCTCGGGTTCGCGCACGCCGAGCGGCTGGACCGTCACATGCAAGACACGCGCTGCTTTCTCGATCTCTCGGTAGCGCAACGTCATCGCCAGATCATCGGCGTTCCATAGCACGGCCACGCGCTCGGCCTTCGGCACGACTTCCTTCAGAAGCTCGAGCCGCTTCGCGCTCAACTCGGTGGACTGATCGCTGATCCCGGTGATGTTTCCCCCCGGCCGGGAGAGGCTGGCGATCAATCCGACGGCCACGGGGTCCCCGCCACCGACGAACACGATCGGAATAGTGGCGGTCGCTTCCTTGACGGCGTGAGCGGCTTTCCCTCCGAATACCACGATCAGATCGACATTCAGACCGACCAGCTCGGCGGCCAGC
>VBCZ01000013.1:0-767 GCA_005889025.1 Betaproteobacteria bacterium | reverse complement strand
GAGCGCCATCCGGTGGACGCGCGCCCGCTCCCAGATAGCCGATACGCCAGACCTTCCCTGTCTGCTGCGCCTCGGTGCCGAGCGGCGCGACGATGAGTGCGCCCGCGACCGTGCCAATGAAGCTTCGCCGATCCATCACTGAATCACCTCGTCCGCACGCAGCAGCAGCGATTGCGGGATGGTGAGGCCGAGCGCCTTTGCGGTCTTGAGGTTGACCACGAACTCGAATTTGGTGGGCTGCTGCACGGGCAAATCGGCGGGCTTGGCGCCTTTGAGGACCTTGTCCACGTAGTTTGCCATTTGCATGGCGCCCTCTGCCGAGGTGGGTCCATAGAACATGAGCAGGCCTCGTTCCACCATTCTCCTCGTGCCGCTGAGCGTCGCGATGCGATTCTTGATGGCGAACTCGCTGATCCGGCTATCGTTTTCAAAAACCAAAGTTGGTCCCAGGACGATCATCGCGCGCGGCCCGAAGCGCTCGATGGCGGCGAGGGCGGCATCCACCTCGTCGGCACTCGCGATGGCGAACCCTTGAATCTTGAATCGGAACTGCGGGGCGGCGGTCTCGGCATCGTGCAGAAAGCGCGCCATGCTGGCGTTGGTTTGACTCCAGAGAACGGCAACTCCGGACACGTCGGGCAGCACGTCGCGGAGCAGTTGCAAATACTTGGTGGCGAGGTCCGAGAGCTGGTTCGTGATTCCCGTCAGGTTGCCCCCGGGCCGGGCCAGGCTCCGGACAAATCCCGTTTCGACTGCATTGCCGGCGG
>VBCZ01000473.1:5428-9494 GCA_005889025.1 Betaproteobacteria bacterium | reverse complement strand
TTGGTTATCAGTCGAAACTGGATTCCGCTCGCTCTGAATCTATCGTCATTCCCGCCCCCGATTCAAGCATTCGGGGGCAGGCTCCAGCGGGAATCCATCTTGTGAGCGCAGAGTCACTTGGATCCCCGCGTTCGCGGGGATGACAAGCGTTTGTCGCCGCAACGATGCGCGTCTTGCCGATCGCACTCGTGGCCATCAGTCGACCTTCGCCCCGGAAGCCTTGATGATCTTCGCGTATTTCGGAATCTCGCTCCTGATCAGCGCCGCGAATTCATCGGGTGACGTGGGTGCGGGTTCCGCGCCCTGCTGCGCGAAAAACGATTTCATTTCGGGCGTATTCAAAATGCGCGCGACCTCGGCGTTCCACTTGGCGACGATTTCCCTCGGCGTGCCCGCCGGCGCCATGAAGCCCCACCAGGTGTAGATGTCGAAGCCTGGAAGTCCTGTCTCGGCGAGCGTCGGCAGCTCAGGCACCAGCGGCGATCGCCTGGCGGTCGTCACCGCGAGCGCCTTGAGCTTGCCTGCGCGCACCTGCTGCATCGAGTTGGCAAGATTGTCGAACATGAGCTGGATCTGCCCGCCAAGAAGGTCCTGCATCGCCGGCGCACCGCCTTTGTACGGTATGTGCACCATGTTGACGCCGGCTTCGGTCTTGAACAGCTCGCCCGCGAGATGGCCTGCGCTGCCGTTGCTGCCGGATCCGAAAGAGAGCTTGCCGGGATGGGCTTTGGCGTATGCAACCAGCTCGGGCACCGAGTTGACCGGCACCGAAGGATGGACGACCAGCACGTTCGGCGTCACCGCGACCAGCGTGATGGGGACGAAATCTTTGATGGGATCGTACGGCATCTTGGCGTAAAGGCTAACGTTGACGGCATGCGTCGACAGCGCGCCCTCGAGTATCGTGTAGCCATCGGGCGCGCTCTTGGCGACGAGATCGGCGCCGATGTTGCCGCCTGCGCCGGGACGGTTGTCGATGATGACCGGTTGCCCCCACGCATCGGTCAGCTTCTGTCCGATCGCTCGCGCCACCACGTCGAGCGATCCCCCCGGCGGAAACGGGACGACCAGGCGAATCGGCCTGGAGGGATAGGCCTGCTCTGCGGCGAGCAACGGGAATGACAAAAGCCCCGCCAGCGTGGCGCAAACAGCACGACCGAATACCCATCCGATCTTCACATCCGTTCCCTCTAAGTCGCCGGCGAATGCCGATGCTTTGATTCTATCAGCAGCCAATGCGTCCATTCACGGCGCCAGGCGCTCGTCGCTGCGTGCTGGTCGAGCGGCGTGTCGCGCGCGCGCCGGGCGTACCAGCACCGACTCGCCGCGATGCGACGTGGTTGGATATGAGCTCATCGACATGGGGGCGCAATAGGCCGCCGGACTCATCGATCAGCCATAGCCGGAGCAATCCGGTGATGAATACGCACGTGTCCAGGGCAGCACTTTCAGGTGACAGATCGCTGCGCATCGCGCCGCTGTCGCGCGCACGGGCGTACACCAGGGCAAGCTTGGACGAAAGCTCGCGGCAGCTTCGCGCGTGTCGCTTGATCTCGGTCCGAAACTCGTCGACGTACTCGCACTTCAGCGACATGATCTCGAACGTGTGCCGAGTCTGCGGGTACTTTTCGATCTGGTCGACAACACTGTGCAGAAACCGCTCGACGGCACGGAGAGGATCGGGACCGTCGGCGCCGAGCAGCTCCGTCCGGTCGAACAGCGGAAGCGACACCTGATCGCGCATCGCGCGAAAAAGGGCGCGTTTGTTGGCGAAATGCCAGTACACGGCGCCGCGGGTGACTCCAGCCGCGGCCGCGATGCGCTGCAGAGTCGTTCGCGTTACGCCGCGCCGCGCGAACTCGCGCAGCGCCGCGTCGAGAATATGCTGCCTTGTCTGCTCGGATTCCTGTTTGGTTCGTCGCACCCTTAAGCTCCCTGCTGCCGTCGAGTTTACATACACGCGCGATTGTATATAATCCTGCGCACGCGCGGCCGATTTCCGCGCGGTGTTTTTTTTCACTCCCTTACATGCCGCCATCGACGAACCCGACGCAGCCCTTCGTGCGCCCATGCTTTTTGTATGTCGCGCAGTGCTGTGCAGCGCTGATGGTCGCGGGGTTGCTCGTCGCTTGCGGACGGGATGTCGCCGCACCGGCCGCGACCGGGGCAGCGCCGGCGCCTGTTTCGGTCCACATCCAGAAGGTCGAGCCGCGGAGGGTTCCGATCAGGTTCGACATCGTGGGCCAGATCGAAGGATCGAAGCAGGTCGAGGTGCGCGCGCGAGTTTCCGGAATTCTTCAGAAGCAGTTCTACAACGAGGGCGATGCCGTGAAGCAGGGCGCGCAACTGTTCGAGATCGATCCGGCGCCGTATGAAGTCGCTCTGGCGCAGGCGCGAGCCCAGCTCGCGCAGGCGACCGCGCAAGTCGACCAGGCGCGACGCGAGGAGGCGCGGTTGAAGCCGCTGGTGCAAGACCGCGCCGTGAGCCGCAAGGAATACGACGATGCGACCTCCTCCCGACAGATCGCAGAGGCGGCGATTCAACAGGCCAATGCCTCCATTCGTCAGGCCGAGCTGAATCTTTCGTATACGCGGGTGACGGCCCCCGTTCCCGGCATCAGCGGACGTGCGGAGCATTCAATCGGCACGCTGATCACGACCGACGCCAACGGCAGCCTGCTCACCACCATCAACCAGGTGGCCACCGTGTGGGTGCGCTTCAGCCTCGCTCAGGCGGACCTCGCCAAGCTGCCCGGGGGCTACATCAACCGCACGACCCCTGTGGTATTGGAGCTGCTGCTCGCCGACGGCTCCACGTATCCGATCAAGGGCCGACTCAACTTTGCGGCGACCGCGATCGATACGCGGCTCGGCACGCAGCAATTGCGCGCCGAATTCGACAATCCTCGCCAGCAGCTTCTTCCCGGGCAGTTCGTCACCGTCCGCATCACGGCCGGCGAGCGCGACAATGTATTCCTCGTGCCCCAGACCGCGGTCGTTCAGACAGAGAAAGGAAATCTCGTCTTCGTCGTCGACGCCGACGGAAAAGCGCAGACGCGACCGGTCACGACCGGGGACTGGATTGGAAAGGATTGGACGATCCTCGCGGGCCTCAATGCCGGCGACAAAGTCGTCGTCGACAACCTGCTCAAGGTTCAGCCCGGCGCTCCGCTGACCGAGGCGCCGCCCGTCGAAGCCACCGCGACGCCCGCTGCAACGCCGAACGCATCGGCCAAGACCGGCAACAAATAGGGCCGCGGCGATGTCGTTTTCGGAATTCTTCATCAACCGGCCGATTTTCGCCGGCGTCATCTCGATCATCATCACGCTCGCGGGATTGATTGCCTCGCAGGTGCTGCCGGTGGCGCAATATCCTGAAATCGCGCCGCCGACGGTCGTGATCACGGCCAACTATCCCGGCGCCAGCGCCGAGACGCTGGCGCTCACCGTCGCCGCGCCGATCGAGGAGCAGCTTTCGGGTGTCGAGAACCTGATCTACTTCAGCTCGACGGCGGCGACCAACGGCACGCTGACGATCAACTGCACGTTCGAGGTGGGCTCGAACGGCGACAAGGCGGTGATCGACGTCAACAACCGGGTCGCCATCGCGCTCCCGCGCCTGCCCGATGTCGTGCGCCAGACCGGTGTCGTTGCGCAAAAGCGATCGACCGACATCCTGCTGGTGATCGCGCTGACATCGAATGATCCCCGCTACGATACGCTTTATCTGAGCAACTACGCGACGATCAACATCCTCGACGAGCTCAAGCGCATCCCGGGTGTCGCCGATGTGACGATCTTCGGCGCGCGCGACTACTCGATGCGCGTGTGGCTCAATCCGGCGAAAATGGCGCAGCTCGGCGTGACCGCGACCGATGTCGCGCAGGCCATCGCCACCCAGAACAATCAATATGCCGCCGGCAAGATAGGCGCCGAGCCGGCGCCTGCGGGGCAGTCGCTGGTCTACACCGTGACTGCGCGGGGGCGGCTGCTGGACCCCGCCGATTTCGGCAATATTCTCCTGCGCTCGAGCGGCCCCGGCGGCACGCTGCGCATTCGCGACGTC
>VBCZ01000473.1:0-5287 GCA_005889025.1 Betaproteobacteria bacterium | reverse complement strand
TGTTACGCAGATCATCCCCTTCGACACGACCCGCTTCGTGCGATCGTCGATTCACGAGGTGATCATCACGCTCTCGGAAGCGGCGGCGCTGGTGCTGCTGGTCGTGTTCGTGTTCCTGCAAAGCTGGCGGGCGACGCTGATCCCGATCATCGCCGTGCCGGTGTCGTTGATCGGCGCGTTCGGCGGCCTGATGCTGTTCGGCTTCACGCTGAACACGCTGACGCTGTTCGCGATCGTGCTTGCGACGGGCATCGTCGTCGACGACGCCATCGTCGTGCTCGAGAACGTCGAGCGGCTGATGGCCGAAAAGAAGCTCTCGCCCAAGCAGGCGGCGATCGAATCGATGCGCGAAGTGACGGGTGCGATCATCGCGATCGAATTGGTGCTGGTGTCGGTGTTCGTGCCGGTGGCGTTTCTCGGCGGCCTCGCCGGCAAGCTCTACCAGCAGTTCGCCGTGACCGTAGCCACCGCAGTGACGATTTCGGGCTTGGTGGCATTGACGCTGACGCCGGCGATGTGCGCATTGCTGCTCAAGCCTCAGCACATCGAAAACCGGCTGTTTCGACCGTTCAATCGCGGCTTCGCATGGATCACCCGCACCTATCTTGGCGGCGTGCGGCTGACGGTGCGTCACGCGGTGATCGCGGTGCTCATATTCGTCGCCATCCTTGGCACGGACGCACTCCTGTTCAGGATCGTCCCCAGCGGTTTCGTCCCGTCCGAGGATCAGGGTTACCTCCTCGGCTCACTTACACTGCCCGACGCGGCGACCCTGCAGCGCACGCAGGAGGCTGGCGCGATGGTGCAACGGGTAGTGCTCGAGCACCCCGCGGTCGAGCACGTCTTCGTCGTCAGCGGCCTCGACGTTATCGCCGGCGCCAACAAAACCAACGCCGCGACGATCTTCATCCCACTCAAGCCGTGGGACGATCGCAAGACGAATGCGGAAGAGATGGCGAAGTACGTCATCGCCCAAGGCGCGAAGTTGTCGCAGGCCACGCTGCTCGCTTTCAACCCCGCATCGATACGCGGCCTGGGCAGCGCCGGTGGGTTCGAGGTCTACCTGCAGGATCGCGCCGACGCCGATCCGCAAAAGCTCTATCAGAATCTGCAGCCTTTCCTCGATGCGCTGCGCAAGCGACAGGAGCTGACGGGCATTGCATCGTTCTATCGGCCGACTTCACCGCAACTCTATGTCGACGTCGACCGCGAGAAAACCGCCGCGCTCGGCGTGCCGCTGCAAGACGTGTTCGATGCGCTGCAAAGCACGATGGGCGTGCTCTACGTCAACGACTTCAACAAGTTCGGTCACACCTATCGCGTGCAGCTCCAGGCCGAGGGCGCGTATCGCTCGAAGCCGGAAGATCTGGGCAACATCTATGTTCGTTCCGCAGGGGGCGACATGATCCCGGTGAAGGCGTTGATCAGCGTGAAGAGCGCCATCGGTCCGGAGCAGCTCGATCGCTTCAACGGCTTTCTGGCGGCGAAGGTACTGGGCAACAGCGCTCCGGGCGTGAGCTCGGGGCAGGCGATCGCCGCGGTGGAAGACGTTGCGAAATCGCTTCCGCCCGGCTACACCATCGCCTGGACGGGGCAGGCCTTCCAGGAAAAGCGCATCGGCACCGCGGCGATCCTCGCTTTCGTCTTCGCGATCGTCATGGTGTTCCTGATTCTGTCCGCCAATTACGAGCGATGGTCGCTGCCGGCGGCCGTGCTGCTCGCGGTTCCGTTCGGATTGCTCGGCGCGTTGACCGCGGTCTTCCTGCGCGACTTCAGCAACGATGTCTACTTCCAGATCGGGCTCCTGGTGTTGATCGGCCTTGCCGCGAAGAACGCCATCCTTATCGTCGAATTCGCGGCTCAGGAGCAGGCGAAGGGACTCTCGCCGGTCGATGCCGCGCTCGAGGCGGCGCGGCTGCGCTTCCGCCCCATCGTGATGACCTCGCTGGCGTTTGTGCTCGGGGTCGTGCCGCTCGTGCTCGCGTCCGGCGCCGGCGCAGCGGCCCGCCGTTCGATGGGAACGGGCGTGTTCGGGGGGATGCTCGTCGCGACGTTCGTCGCCACGATTTTCATTCCGCTGTTTTTCGTGCTTCTCACACGCGGCAGAGCGAAACCCGCGGCAGCGCCTGCGGGAATCGAGGAGAGGATCGCGTGATGCGACGCTATGCGCCGATGGTCTTTGCACTTGCGCTTTGCGGTTGCATGGTGGGTCCTGACTACGAGCGGCCGCAGACGCCGCTGCCGATGGCCTATTCCGATGCGCCGACGACCCCCGCGACGCCGGCCCCGCCGGCTGCGGTACGCGCCGATTGGTGGACGCTGTACGACGATGCGATTCTCAATGATCTGGTCGCAACGGCGCTGTCCGAAAACCTCGACGTCGTCGCTGCGGTGGCAAAGATCGAGGAGTTCGACGCCGATCTGCGCGAAGCCAATGCGGCCCTGTTTCCGGAGATCGATCTGGGCGGAACCGCCGCGCGCTCGCGCTCGAGCCGAGCGGTGGCATCGCCCACGGCCATTCCTCTGAGCAACGATCTGCGCGTGGCGTTATCGACGTCGTTCGAGATCGATTTCTGGGGAAGACTGCGGCGCCTGCTCGAAAGCGCGCGGGCACAGGTCCTGGCGACCTACTATGCGAAGGACGTCGTCACGCTGTCGCTGGCCGGGCTCACGACGCAGACCTATTTCTCGCTGAGATCGCTCGACGCGCAGATCGCGGCGATAACCGAAACGCTTGCGACGCGCGAAGAATACCTGCAAGTCGTCCGACGTCGCGTCGACGCGGGCCTCGCGTCCGGTCTCGATCTCGCGCAGGCAATGGGCGCGCGATCCGACGCGGCGGCGCAACTGAAGGACCTGATGCGTCAGCGAGCGTTGGCGGAGCATTTGCTCGGGACGCTGACCGGCAGGCTCGATCTCAAGCTCGCCGCCGGCGATCTTACTCGGCTGCCGGTCCCGCCCGTGGCGCCTGCGGGCTTGCCGTCGACCCTGCTCGAGCGCCGTCCGGACATCCGCCAGGCCGAGAAAAACCTGGTCGCGGCGAATGCGCAGATCGGCGTCGCCAAGGCCGCGCTCCTACCCAGGATTTCGTTGACCGGCAATCTCGGCGGCGAGAGCACGGCACTGAGCTCACTGCTGCAGAGCGGCGCCCGGATCTGGTCGATCGGGTTTGCGTTGGCGCAGCCGATTTTTACCGCAGGGCGCCTGCAAGCTGAGGTCGATGCGACCACCGCTCGGCAGAAACAAGCACTCGCCGGCTACCAGAAGTCGATTCAGACGGCGTTTCGCGAAGTCTCCGACGCGCTGGCAAACGTCGGCCAGACGGCTGCGGCGGAGGTCGATTTGCAGGCGAGTGTCGATGCCGCGCAGGACGCGCTGCGCTTGTCGAGCGAGCGCTACGAGGCGGGATACTCCCCCTATCTCAACGTCCTCGATGCGCAGCGCACCTTGAATACGTCGCAGCTCGCGCTGATCCGCAACCGGCAGGCACCGCTTTCGGCGTCGGTCGATCTGATGAAGGCTCTCGGTGGCGGATGGACCGACGAATCGCCGTTCGCGCTGCGATAGACTTTCGACCAGGCCGATTGGGAGAATTAGCCGGAGCTGACGCAACGATCCCTTTGCAATAGAATAGTTGCGGTTGACCACAATAGAATTCAATCTCCAAAGGGGGAAAAGATGATGAAGAGCGGCAATTCGACTTTGGCGCGCGCGGCTCTCGCGGTTGCGCTGTTTGCACTTGCCACCCAGGCTCAAGCGGTCACCGAGATCCAGTGGTGGCATTCGATGACCGGCAAGCTCAACGACATCGTCGCCGACATCGCCACCAAGTTCAATGCGTCGCAGACGGAATACAAGGTCACGGCGATCTACAAGGGCCAGTACGACGAGTCAATGACCGCAGCGATTGCGGCCTATCGCGCCGGCAATCCGCCGCAGATCGTCCAGGTATTCGAGGTTGGCACGGCGACGATGATGGCGGCCAAAGGCGCCGTCAAACCGGTCTATCAGCTGATGGCTGAGGAACACGAGCCTTTCGATTCGAAGGGATTCCTAGGCGCGGTCGCGTCGTATTACTCGGACACCTCCGGCCACCTGATCTCGATGCCGTTCAACAGCTCGACCCAGGTGCTCTACATCAACGACGACGCATTCAAGAAGGCCGGCCTCGACCCCGCAAATCCGCCGAAGACCTGGCCCGAAGTCGAGCAGGCCGCCGCGAAGCTCAAGGCATCGGGAGCGGCTTGCGGCTTCACGACGGGCTGGCAGTCGTGGGTCCAGCTCGAGAGCTTCAGCGCCTGGCACAACGTCCCATTCGCGACGCTCCAGAACGGGCTGGGCGGCATGGGGACGCGGCTCGAGTTCAACGGCCCGGTTCAGGTCAAGCACATCCAGAACCTTGCCGACTGGGCGAAGAAGGGCGAGTTCACCTACAAGGGACGTAAGGATGAGCCGCTCGCGGCGTTCACCAGCGGCGAGTGCGGCATGATCACCACGTCGTCCGGCTCCTACGCCAACATCAAGGCCAACGCCAAGTTTGCCTGGCGGACCGCGACGCTGCCGTACTACGCCGACGTCAAGGGCGCCCCGCAAAACACGGTCATCGGCGGCGCGACGCTGTGGGTGCTGAACCAAAAGGACAAGAACATGTACAAGGGCATCGCCAAGTTCTTCACCTACCTGTCCTCGGCGGAAGTGCAGGAAAAGTGGCATGCCGACACGGGCTATGTGCCGATCACGCTGACCGCCTATGACCTGGCTAAGCAGAAAGGTCTTTACACCGAGCGTCCGGGTTTCGACATAGCGATCAAGGAGCTAACCAACAAGCCTCCGACCGCCAATTCGAAGGGGCTGCGGCTGGGTAACTTCGTGCAGATCCGCAACATCATCGACGAGGAGCTCGAGAACGTATGGAGCGGCCAGAAGAACGCCAAGCAGGCGCTAGATGAGGCCGTCAAGCGCGGGAACGAGCAGCTCGAGCGGTTCGAGAGGGCCAACAGCAACTAGCACCGGCACGGACGGGCGCGCCGTCCGTCCGATGACTCCCCGCCGCACTGGCGTGACGGGTTGATCCCGACGAGGAACGGATGGAAAAGCGCGTCGTCTTCAAGTCGCCGTGGCTGCCGTATGCGCTTGTCGCCCCGCAACTTGCGATTACGCTGGTGTTCTTTTTCTGGCCGGCGAGCCAGGCGCTGTACTGGTCGCTGCTGATCCAGGATGCGTTCGCCGCCAGGACGCAATTCGTCTGGTTCGACAATTTCCGCGATCTGTTCAACGACCCGCACTA
>VBCZ01000472.1 GCA_005889025.1 Betaproteobacteria bacterium | reverse complement strand
GACAAGCAGACCCAAGATCGTGGTCATGTTGTTGGTTACGCTGCATGACGCGTCACCAACCTCATTTGCTTTCCGCGGTCGCACCCTGAACGCAAAACCCGGGTGACGGGTCGCCGCGCTGCCATCGACAACCGAAGGTCAGCCGCAGCAGGCGTGCTGTTGCTGAATCGGCGGACACTTGACCGATCCGTAGGAGCAGAAAACACAACAGTCGCCCGACGTGGGGCGCAGCAGCGTTTTGCAATGGCTACACTCATAGAAGAAGAGGCAGGCATCGGTAGGCATCGTCTCTTGCGCGGCAAAACCGCAGTGCGGACAGGTCAGCACCGATTCGAACACGACTGGGTTCATCTGCGCCTTTAGTTGTGCGCCGTGGACGGGTAGCCGGCGTTCGTCGTGGCCTTGACTAGGGCCGTCACGTTGACCCGTTCCGGGTCGAATTTCACGGTTGCCGTCCTCTTGGCGAGATCGATCTCAGTTGCAGCCACGCCGGGCACCTTGTCCAGCGCCTTCTTGACGGTGATCGGGCAGAGTTCGCAGGTCATGTTTTGAACGTCGAGAACAACCGTTTGCGGGTCTGCCGCAAGGACACTGAGCGGCATGGCGAGAAGAGCGGCGAAGAGCAGTTTACGCATGGAAATCTCCTGTCAGTAAAACAGTGGTCCGAACCACGGCACGGCCAACAGGCCGAGGAGAAGGATGGCGACCGACCAAAAGGTCAGTCGTTGTCGCTTGGCAGTCTGCGGATCGGCGCACACCGTGCCGGGGGCGCACACCTGCGGCACCAGATAGAGCTTGCGGAAGCCGAGGCCTAGGAAGAGCAATGTCAGGCCGATGAATAAGGGACGGTAGGGTTCGAACGCCGTGAGGTTGCCGACCCACGCGCCCCCGATGCCGAGCGCAAGCAGCACCAGCGGCACCACGCAGCAGACGGACGCGCCAATAGCGGCCAGAACCCCGGCGACCAGCGATCCCTTGGCATTCAGTGCAGCCACTGCGATTCCTCCAGAATTCTTACGGCCAGCGTAGCATGCACTCCGTACCATGGTACGGAATCAAGGGGTGGCAATGAACGAGGAACTGACCATAGGGCGCCTCGCCAAGGCGGCGGGCGTGAACGTCGAGACCATTCGTTACTACCAGCGTCGCGGCCTCGTGGACGAACCTTACAAGCCGCTCGGCGGGCACCGGCGTTACGCTCCATCAGCGGTGTCGCGGGTGCGGTTCATCAAACGCGCGCAGCAACTCGGTTTCACGCTGGAAGAGGTCACCGGCCTACTGCG
Organism: Betaproteobacteria bacterium; assembly: GCA_005889025.1. GTDB lineage: Bacteria > Pseudomonadota > Gammaproteobacteria > Burkholderiales > Casimicrobiaceae > PALSA-1003. Next base: position 1,529 of record VBCZ01000472.1, on the reverse strand, counting down.
GCTGGAAGACGGTCAGAGCTGTCGGGAGACGCGTTTGCTCGCCGAGCACAAGCTCGCGGTGATCGAGGAGCGCATCGCCGACCTGACCCGCATGCGCCAAATGCTCAAGGGGTTGATCGCAGAATGCGCCGCAGGCCAGAGGCCGCGCTCGTGCCCCATCATCGCGACACTGTCGGCCAATTCGGAGGTAACCGACCGGCGCAAGTGATAAGTCGGCTGACCATCGGTGTCGCCGGGAATGTCCGCAGCTGACCGGCCGTTGTCGGTGAGCGGCCTCTTTGGAGGTTGATGCGCTGTGGTATGAACGGCGTCGCGGGAGGCCGAAAAATTCGAACACCTATCGGTCGACTGGCTCAGTTCGCTGAACAACGGTCGTAGAAATCACACCTAGTTGACTGCGGCGACTCTATCGACCGGTGCTGACTCACCTCGGCGAACCCATCGCCCTGCCCGCTGCGGCTACGGGACGGGCCGTGCGCTCTGGGACCTGGCGCTCGAGTCCTTCCCCGACCGGACAACTCCATCCTAAGGCGCAACCTCAAATGCCTCGTGCGAATCGGTATCGAAGCTCAGGCCCTTGGGGAGGGGGACGATCGCCGATTGGACCGACCCGCCGGCGACGTGGATCCGATTACCCAGGGCGGCCATGATGCACTCGTGCCGGGGCAGAAGCATGGGAGGCAACTGCCACCAGGTGTCGCTCGCCGGATCGTAGGCCTCGAACGCGCGATACGCCGCCAGGTATTTGTCGTCCTGCACTTCGCCGCCGGCAACGTAAATGACGCCGTTCAGATTGGCCGTGTTGAGCCCGCTGCGCGCCGTCGGCATGGGTGCCCTGATGACCCAGGAGTCCGCCGCTGGATCGTAGGCCTGCACGAGGTTGATGTTCCCAGGCAAACCGATGATGAACGCCCCACTCAGCCGCCCGCCGATCACGTAGATCTTCCCGTTGACGGCCTCGCCGCCCATGTGGTTGCAGGGCGTCGGCATCGGGGCGCGCGACCGCCACTTGTTCGCGGAGGGATCATATTCCTCTACGGTGCCCAGGGATCGTTGCGGTTGGCGCGGACGGATGACCTGGGCGCTCGCGTCGGGTGTCGGTCCAGCGCCGCCAATCACGTAAATTTTCCCACCGACGACTGCGGCCACGCCCCCACCGCGTGGCGTCGGCATCGGCGCCAGCGCCCGCCAGCCGTCCGTCGCCGGATCGTACTCCCACGCATCATTGACGGGGTTCCAACCCGGCGGCCCCGACGCAGGAAGGTCGAAGCCGCCGAACAAGACCATTTTGCCGCTCAGCACCGTGACCGCCGCGTGGTGGACCGGATGCGGCATCGGCTTCTTCTGCATCCACGCGTCGCCGGCAGGATCGTACTCGTACACGAAGCCGGCTGGCTTGAAGCCGGGCAGCAGCCCCTGCGACGCGTAGAGCTTGCCGTTGATCGCCGCCCCCAGCAACTCTCCGGTTGCTTGCGGAAACGGCGCGAGCCTGACCCACTTCCCGTGCGGAGGTCCCGCCAGCGTGACCG
>VBCZ01000471.1 GCA_005889025.1 Betaproteobacteria bacterium | reverse complement strand
AACTTGAAAGCGGAGGAGAGAGCCCAACATCGGTATTGATGTCTCCTGTAGTTCTGTATCATTTTCCTCCTCCTAAATGATACAGCCTCGCCCCGTCAGCAAATGACGGGGCTTTTTTTCGCCGCAGGCAAAGGCGCTGCGATCGCGCGTTACGTCAAAACATGTGCTGACCGCCATTGATGGCGATGTTCGCTCCGGTCACGAACGCCGCCTCCTCGGAAGTAAGATACGCGACCAGACCGGCGACTTCGTCGGGCTTGCCAAGGCGGCCCATGGGGATCTGCGGGATGATCTTGGAATCGAGCACTTCCTGCGGGATCGCCATCACCATCTTGGTCCCGATATATCCTGGCGAGATGGTGTTGACGGTGACGCCTTTGCGGGCAACTTCCAGCGCCAGGGCCTTGGTGAATCCGTGCATCCCCGCCTTGGCAGCGGAATAGTTGGTCTGGCCAAACGCGCCTTTCTGTCCGTTGACTGAGGAGATGTTGATGACTCTTCCCCAGCCGCGGTCGACCATCCCGTCGCAAACCTGCTTGGTCATGTTGAAGCAGGAATCGAGGTTGGTCCTGATGACCGCATCCCAGTTGACCTTGTCCATCTTCTTGAAGGTCGTATCCTTGGTAATGCCCGCGTTGTTGACCAGCACATCGACAGGTCCGACGTCTTTGACGACTTGAGCGACGCAAGCCACGCACGAATCCCAGTCGGTGACATCGCACGGGTAGGCGTGGAACCGGTAGCCGGCTTTTTTCATCGACTCCAGCCACTCCGGCGCCTTGACGTTGCCAGGAGAGTGAGTCGTCACGACGGAGTGACCCAGCGCGGCGAGCTTGACGCAAATCGCTTCGCCCAACCCGCCCATGCCCCCGGTAACCAGCGCCACACGCTTCTTGTCCTGAGCCATGATCTTTCTTCTCCTAACGCTCGACCGCCATCGCGACACCCATACCACCGCCGATACACAGCGATGCCAGGCCCTTTTTCGCGTCGCGCCGTCCCATTTCGTAGAGCAGGGTGATGAGAACCCTGCATCCGGAGGCACCTATCGGGTGACCCAGCGCAATGGCGCCGCCATTGACGTTGATCTTGTTCGTGTCCCAGCCCATTTCCTTGTTGACCGCGCAAGCCTGCGCGGCGAATGCCTCGTTGATCTCCATCAGATCGAGATCGGCAGGCTTCCAGCCGGCTTTTTCCAGTGCGCGTTTCGATGCAGGTACCGGGCCCATGCCCATGATGGACGGGTCGACCCCGGATGACGCGAAAGCCTTGATCTTCGCCAAGGGCTTCAATCCCAACTGCGCCGCGCGCTCGGCGCTCATGACCAGCACCGCGGCGGCGCCGTCATTGATACCCGAGGCATTACCTGCGGTGACCGATCCATCCTTGCTGAATGCCGGACGCAGACCCGAGAGCGACTCCAGAGTGGCGCCGCTCTTGACGAATTCGTCCGTGACGAAGGCGAGCGGATCGCCCTTGCGCTGTGGAATCATGACCGGAACGATCTCATCGGCGAACTTGCCGGCTTTCTGTGCAGCCTCGGCCTTGTTCTGACTGGCGACGGAGAATTCATCCTGCTGCGAGCGCGAGACGCCATACTGCCTGGCGATGTTCTCGGCAGTCGTTCCCATGTGATACTGGTTGTATACGTCCCACAGTCCGTCGACGATCATGCTGTCGATGAGCTTGGCATCGCCCATGCGGAAACCGTCGCGAGATCCGAGCAGGACATGGGGTGCCGCACTCATGTTTTCCTGTCCGCCGGCGATGACGATGTCGGCATCGCCACATCGGATTGCTTGCGCGGCGAGCATCACCGCCTTGAGCCCCGAGCCGCAGACCTTGTTGATGGTCATCGCTGGAATGGATGAGGGCAGACCCGCCTTGATCAGCGACTGCCTCGCCGGGTTCTGACCGCTTCCGGCGGTGAGCACCTGACCGAGAATGACTTCCGACACCTGGTCGGGCTTGATCTTGCCTCGCGCGAGGAGCTCACGGATCACGGTAGCGCCAAGCTCCGGCGCAGGCACTTTGGCCAGAGAGCCGCCGAACTTACCGATGGCTGTGCGAGCGGCGGCGGCAATGACAATGTCGGTCATGAATTTTCTCCGAGAATCGTTCGAGGGAAGCGGCGGGCCGGGCGGGCACCCGCAGGGTTTGCAGCTGCCGATATGTTAACGCAGAGCGGGCCCAACGTCAGTCGGATGATGCGCCCGCGGGTCGTGGCCCGAGCCGATTACAGCGATGGCTCGAGAACGTAGGTCCCCGGCGCCGGCGCGAGCGGTTTGTAACGCGCGCTGCCGGTCCTTTTCGGTGCGGCGCGGCGTGCGCCGCCGTGCTTGGAGAGCCATGCCGCCCAATGGGGCCACCAGCTTCCCGGATGCGATTCGGCGCGCGCAAGCCAGTCGTCGGGATCGTCGGTCAAGAGCTCGTTGGTCCAGTAGTTGCGGCGTTGAGTCGATACCGGATTGACGACCCCCGCGATATGTCCTGAGGCGCCGAGGACGAAAGTCATATCGCCGCCAAGCAAGCCGATCGTTCGGTAAGCCGAGCGCCACGGCACGATGTGGTCTTCTCGCGAGGCATAGATGTAGGCGGGCATCGCAATGCGTCCGAGGTCGATCGACTCCCCGCACATGGTCAGCGCATTGGGCTCGCGCAGGCGATTGTCGAGGTACATGTCGCGGACGTAGTCGAGATACATCGGTCCGGGGAGATTCGCCGAATCACTGTTCCAGTAAAGAAGGTCGAACGGCGGCGGCGTCCGGCCTTTGAGATAGTTGCCGACGACGTAGTTCCAGACCAGCTCGTTGGGGCGAAGGCTTGCAAAGGCGCTGGCGAGCTCTCCGCCGAAGACGCGGCCCCCGGCACGCAGCACCGGCTCGCGCGTATCCAGCGACTCGCGCGATACGTAGACGCCGATGTCGCCCGGATCGGTGAAGTCGAGCATGGTCGTGAGCAAAGTCGCGCTCGTGACCGGCG
>VBCZ01000470.1:5756-13994 GCA_005889025.1 Betaproteobacteria bacterium | reverse complement strand
GGCGTGCTCAAGGAAGGCGATCCGCTGCCGTCGGTGCGCAATGTCGCAGCCGAATATCGGGTCAATCCGCTCACGGTTCTGAAAGGCTATCAACAACTGGTCGACGAGCAGCTTGTCGAGAGCAGGCGAGGCCGCGGCATGTTCATCAATGTGGGCGCGCGCAATCTGCTGTTGCAGGGCGAACGCCAGAAGTTTCTCGCGGAACAATGGCCCGGGATCTACGCAACCATTCAGCGGCTCGGCCTGACACCGGAGGAACTGCTGAATGCTGTCGCAACCGGCGGGAAATCGCCGGCTGATAAAGAGGAGCGCTAAAGCCATGCTATGCATAGAAGCACGCGGCCTGCGCAAGGCGTTCGGCACGACCATCGCGCTGGACGGCCTCGATTTGCATGTCGAAGAGGGTCACATCGTCGGGCTGATCGGTCCCAACGGCGCAGGCAAGACCACTGCGCTCAACGCGATTCTCGGCCTCACCCCATACCAAGGTGAACTGAAGGTGCTCGGACGCGATCCCTGGACCGATCGCGATCAGCTCATGCGCGATGTCTGCTTCATCGCCGATGTCGCCGTGCTGCCGCGCTGGATGCGCGTATCGCAGGCGCTGGAATACGTCTCGGGCGTGCATCCGCGCTTCGATCGTGCGAAGGCCGATGGTTTTCTCGCGAAGACCACCATCAAGCGCGCCAGCAGAGTCAGGGAATTGTCGAAGGGCATGGTGACCCAGTTGCACCTCGCTCTGGTCATGGCCATCGACGCGAAATTGCTGGTGCTGGACGAGCCGACGCTCGGCCTCGACATCCTGTTTCGCAAGCAGTTCTACGATTCACTCTTGAACGACTACTACGATCGCACCCGCACCATCGTCGTGACGACCCATCAGGTCGAAGAGGTTCAGAACATCCTCACCGATGTGATGTTCGTCAACCACGGCCGCATCGTGCTCGATTGCAGCATGGAAGAATTCGAGTTGCGGTATGCGGAACTGATGGTGCATCCCCAGCACGTCGCTGCGGCACAGGCGCTCAAGCCGATTCACGAGCGCCAGGTGTTCGGCCGCAGCATCCTGCTGTTCGATGGTGTCGATCGTCACCGACTCGCCGCGCTTGGCGAAGTCCGCACGCCCAGCATTGCCGACCTGTTCGTTGCCGTGATGGGCAATCAGGCCGGCGCGGCACAAGGAGCAGTTGCATGAATACTCCATCGAACGCCGTGCCCGAGTCTCCCCTCGAGCCACAGAAGATCACGCCCGCGGCCATGTCGCCGACCCGGCCGCTGTACTGGTCGATACGACGCGAATTGTGGGAGAACCGTTCGATCTACGTCGCCCCGCTGATCGTCGCCGGCGTCACGCTGCTCGGCTTCTTGATCGCCACGATTGGACGTGCCATGGCGACGGTCGACCCGGCGCGAAAGGCGGCAGTGCTCACAGAGCCGAACAGCTTCGCAGCGGCTGTGATCATGGCGACCACGTTTGTCGTCGGGGTGTTCTACTGTCTCGATGCGTTGCACGGCGAACGTCGGGATCGCAGTATTCTGTTCTGGAAGTCGCTGCCGGTTTCGGACCTGACAACCGTGCTCTCGAAGGCGAGCATTCCGCTGGTGGTTCTGCCGCTGGTTGCCTTCGCGACCATCGTTGCCACGCTATTGATCATGCTGCTGCTGAGCACCGTAGTCCTGCTGATGAGCGGATTGAGTGCCGCAACGCCGATACCGTGGATGCAGATGCCGCTGGTGCTGCTCTACGTCCTGATCACGCTTGCACTCTGGCATGCGCCGATCTATGGCTGGCTGCTGCTGGTCTCGGGCTGGGCGCGGCGCGCGACATTTCTCTGGGCCGTGCTGCCGCTGATCGCGGTCCAGATCGTCGAGAAGATTGCATTCAACACTTCGTATTTCGGCTCCATGCTGAAGTACCGCTTGGTTGGCGGGATGGCGGAGGCTTTCGCCCATAAGCCGCACGGGCACGTCCCGATCGTGGATCTGTCCCAACTCACTCCGGGAAACTTCCTCAGCACATCGGGTCTGTGGATCGGGCTAGCAGTCGCGGCGGCATTCCTCGCCGCTGCGATGCGACTGCGCCGTTATCAAGGACCGATCTGATCACATGCACGTCTTGCTGCAATCCCTCGGGTAAGGAGAGACGAGTATGAGCTCAGCAGTAATGATGGAACGCATTGCAGAATCGTCGCCGCGCTTCAAAGCCAGGACTGCCGGGTTCTTTTGGTTGATGACCTTTGTGACGGGCGGATTCGCCATGTTCGTTGGCGGCAGGTTTATCGTATCTGGCGATGCCGCGGCCACAGCGGCCAACATCCTGGCGCACGAGCCCTCGTTTCGGTTGGGAGTCGCAGCCAACGTCATCGCGACCGCGTGCTATCTCACTGCGACGCTGCTCGTGTATGCCCTGCTCAAGCCGGTGAGCCGGGACGTGTCTTTGCTCGCGGCGTTCTTCAGCGTCACAGGATGCGCCATCGGGGCCTTCAGCCTCCTGTTTTATCTCGCGCCCCTGGTCGTCCTCGGAGGAGCGCAGTACCTCAGCGTGTTCACGGAGGAACAACTGCGGGCGCTGGCGTTCATGTTTCTCAGATTCTATGAGCAGGCATCCAACATCGCCTTCGCATTCTTCGGACTTCATTGCTTCCTGGTCGGTTACCTCATCCTCAGGTCGACGTTCCTGCCTCGAATCGTGGGTGGGCTGATGGTGTGTGCCGGTTTGGGTTGGCTGACCTTCAGTTTTGCGAATCTCCTGTCACCGCCGTTCGCGCGTTATCTCGTCCCCTACATCATGGCTCCCGGCATGCTCGGGGAAGCATCGCTCACTCTGTGGCTGCTCGTGATGGGCGTGAACGTCCAACGATGGATCGAGCAGGCCAGCGCAGCAGGGGGATTGGCGCTCGCCGCAGACCACGCACGCTGATTCGACCGCGCGCTCCTGCTGTGCTTGCTTGCACGTGGCGAGTCAGGACTTCGCCACCGCGCGGTCGCCCGTCGCGTTCCGGACCGGTCGCACGCAGAGACTCATCCAGTCGAGCGAGGCGGCGAGCCTTAGGCCTGTTCCGTTATCGCGTCGACGCGATGGGGATAGAAGGCGACGTGATCCTTGATCCCGGCGACGGCGTCATACGGGGACTCATAGGTCCACACGGCATTGACTGAGCGTTCGCCGCCCGACGGGATGCTGTAGTAAGCGCAGTCTCCCTTGTACGGGCAGTAGGTAGCGTGCGCCGTGCGTTCGAGGAGCGACATGTCGACATCCTTTCGCGGGATGTACTGCACTGGCGGGTAGCCCGCCTCGCGGAGCGTCAGGGCCTCGCGGGTATCGGCGACGGTGCGTCCCCCGACGGACACGACCACGCGCGAAGGATTCATCTCGATCGTAATCGGATGGTCGGGGCCCGGGACCTTGATTGGTTTGGATGTCATGGCTCGGATTCTGCACTTGGTGAGTCTGCGCATTCTTTACAAGATCGTCTTGACACCCTCGCCGAGCGTTGACTGGGATACACGACCGCATACGCGACTCTACGCAAGAGGTGCTGCCAATAATAACGCCAAGGTGGCCGTTCCATGACACCTTCGGCACGACTCGACAAGAGTGGACGTCTCGCCCGTTCCACTCGCTCGTAACCCGTTCCGAGTAAGATGTGGCGTCTCATTCGCGGCAGGACAATGCGCTGGCATCGGCGAAGCGCGTGCAATCCGCAGACAGTCCGGCTGGCGTCGCTTAACGGGGAGACATTCGGGACATGACCAGCCTGGCGCGCATCCGATTCGCCCGTCGCGAGCACCTCGGCCTTGCGCCTAGTGAATTCGCTGTCCTCGAGCGAATGTCCACGCCGCAGAAGACGCAGGCATTTCTCAACGCCATCCCGATCAATCACGAACTCGGGGGCGAAACGATCCTCTCCGTGCGAGAAGTGTTGCGGCAACGGCGGGCGCATTGCATCGAAGGCGCCTTCGTAGCCGCCTGCGCGCTGTGGATTCACGGTGAGCCGCCGCTCGTCCTGCACCTCGACTGTGACCCGAGCGATTATCCGCATGTCATCGCGCTGTTTCGCCGCCGCAGCAGTTGGGGCGCTATCTCCAAGACCAACGGCGCGGTGCTGCGCTACCGTGACCCGATCTACCGCAGCTTGCGCGAGCTCGCGCTGTCGTATTTTCACGAGTATTGCAGCAAGCGCGGCCACAAGACCCTGCGCAGCTATTCGACCGCGTTCGATCTGCGGCGGATCGATCCAGCGCTCTGGGTGACGCGCGATCATTCCTGCCTCGAGGTCAACAGCCGACTGGCTGCGGCACGGCATTACTCACTCCTGTCGCGGCGACAGGAAGAGCTGCTGTCGCGCCGTGACGCGTTCGAGCAAAGGGCGGCGAAGATGGTGGAGTATCCAAAGCCGCTGCCGAGGAAACGGTAGATGCTCAAATGGATCCCGGCAGGTCGGGCGCGATAAGCGACGGCATCTCTATCTTCGACGACTTCACCTGCAGGCGAGACGCCGCGTCGGTGACTTCACCGATTGTTCGTCGACGCCGATTTTAATGAGCGCCGGTTGCCGCGGCGGCGGAGCCGGCCGATTTAACCGGCCGAGCCAGCCACACCACACCGATCAACAAGACGAACAGCACCGCCGAGACATAGAAGATGTCGTTGGCCGAAAGCATATACGCCTGCTGATCGATGATCCGGTTCACCGCCTCGTAGCTTTGCTGCGGGCTCATGCCGCCAGCTTGCATACCGGCAAAAGCCTGCGCCGAAGTCGGATCGAATTGGGTGACCCGTTCGGCAAGCTGCGCGTGGTGGAAGCTCGCGCGGCGGTCCCACATGGTCGTCGCGATCGATGTCCCGAACGAGCCCAGCGTGATGCGCGAGAAATTGAACAGGCCCGACGCCGCGGGAATTTGACTCGGCGCAAGTCCCGACAATGAGAGCGTGACCAGCGGGATGAAGAATATCGCCATGGCCGCGCCCTGAATCACCGTGGGCACCAGGAGCGTGGCGAAATCGGCGCTGGTATTGAAGTGCGATCGCATCAACAGCACCGCGGCGAAGATGACGAACGCGCCGGTCGCCAGCAGCCTTGGATCGATCCGATGCATGTTCTTGCCCACCACCGGCGTCAGGAGGATGGCCAGTATGCCGACGGGCGCCAATACCATGCCCGCCAAAGTGGCGGTATAGCCCATGTACTGCTGCAGCCACAGCGGCAGCAGCACGACGTTGCCGAAGAAGGTCCCATAGGCAAGCGACATCGCGAGCGTGCTGGTCCAGAAGTTACGCCGCGCGAAAAGACGCAGGTCGACCACCGGATGCGCTTCGGTGAGCTCCCAGACCACGAACACCGACAGCCCGACCACGGCCACGATCGCCAGCGTCACAATCTGTCCCGAGTTGAACCAGTCCAGATCCTTGCCCTTGTCGAGCAGCACTTGCAGCGCCCCGACCCACAGCACGAGCAAGCCGAGACCGACGGCGTCAATCGGCAGCTTGAGCGACGGAGTCTCACGCGGCTTGTAGATCATCCACGTCACCGCGGCCGCCGCGATACCCACGGGGATATTGATGTAGAAGATCCACGGCCAGGCGATGTTGTCGGTGATCCACCCGCCCAGCAGCGGCCCCACGATCGGCGCCACCAGCGTCGTAATCGCCCACATGGCAAGGGCGGTGCCTGCTTTTTCCTTGGGATAGCTCGACAGCAGCAGCGATTGCGACACCGGAATCATCGGCCCCGCCACCAGGCCCTGGATGACGCGGAACACGACGAGCCAGCCCAGCGAGGGCGCGAGCCCGCAGAGAAACGAGGCGATGACAAACAGCACGATCGACGCGGTAAAAAGCTTCACCTGCCCATATCGCTGCGTCAGCCAGCCGGTCAGCGGCAGCGAGATGGCGTTGGCCACACCAAACGAGGTGATGACCCAGGTGCCCTGATCGGGCGACACGCCGAGATCGCCCGACATCGCGGGGATCGATACGTTGGCGATCGACGTGTCGAGCACGTTCATGAATGTTGCAAGCGACAGCGCGATCGTGCCCATCGCGAGCGCCGCGCCCTTGAGGGGAACCGATGCAGCGCTCGCTGCGGCGGAAGAAGCCCGCGCGTTTTCGGTGGAAGTCGCCACGACGGTTTCCGGCACTTTGCCTACAGCAGATTGTCGCGGGCTGGCGCGGCTGTTCTCGGCGCTACCAGCACGGTCATTCGGGCCGGCTTGACACCCTCGTCGGCGCTCGGGCCGCGCGCGATGTAGGCAGGTCCCGCTTCGTTGGCTGCGATGATCGCCTTGACGCGTTGACTGGCGAGCTGATCGAGCGTGCGAAAGACGTCGGTCGCATACGTCGGCGTGCTATTTGCGATCTGCGGCATCCGATCGCCGCTGCGCTCGTACGTGTCGACCTCCGCCTGCATCGACAGCCCGATCTGCAAGGGGTGCGCGATCCAGTTGCCGGTCGCGTTTTGCGCAGGCAGGAGAGCAAACGCAGAGCCGGTGCCGGCGCCGAAGCCGGCGACCTTGCCGTGATAAGCAACCTTGCCGCCATACAGGTCCGCGGTCAGCTTCACGGGCTGCCCGACGCGGATGCCGACAAGCTGGGGCTCCTTGAAGTTTGCATCGATCCAGACTTGCTCCAGCGGAACGATCGCCATCAGAGGTGCGCCGGGACTCACTCTCTGCCCCAGTTGCACGGCGCGCTTGGCGACAAAGCCCGAGACAGGCGCCGGCATCGCCGTTCGCGCGTACGTGAGGTACGCATCGCGCAGGTGCGCCGCGGCGTTCAGGACATCGGGGTGATTGTCGACAGTCGTGCGGTCGACCCGTGCGCGGTTCGCAGCGAGCTCCTGTTGTGCGGCCAGCAACGCCGCTCTGGCGCTGTTGGTGGCCTCGCGCGCATGCTGCAGCTCCTCGCCGGAAATTGCGCCGGAGCCTGCCAGCCGCTCGCGGCGCGTCAGGTCTTCATTGGACTTGGCAAGATCCGATTGGCGCATGGCCGCGATCGCCTGCAACTGCGCCGACGTCGCGAACAAACCTCTCACCTCGCGCACCGTCTTGGCAAGCTGCGCTTCCGCCTGATCGAGCGCCACCTTGGCATCGGCCTGGTCGAGTTGCACCAGCGTCTGCCCAGCCTGGACGAACTGTGTGTCGTCGGCGCCGATGGCCACCACCGTGCCTGAAATCTGCGGAGTGATCTGAACGACGTTGCCGTTCACGTAGGCGTCGTCGGTCGACTGCAGATAGCGCAGCGCGATGGCCCAATACGTTGCGTAGGCGACGCCGATCAGCGCGAACGCACCGATGACGATGGCCAGCCAGCGCTTGCGCTTGCCCTGCATTGCGGACGCCGATGAGGTTTGGGCTTGTGTCTGCGTTTCGTTGCTCATTCGAGTTTCCCTTTGTAGCGCCGGTTCGAAATCAATGCAGGACCGCGACCGGAGGCGAGTCGCGCTCGAGCTGCCGAATCGGGATCAGGTGCGAATCGGTGCGCACGGCCGCGCCCATCGGGACGTTCAACTCCGGCGCGCGCTCGATCACCCACGCTTCGCCGAGCGCCAGAACGGTGACGATCGCGACGCCGATGGCGAGCCGCAACAGCCCTCGGCGCGCAAGCTGAGTTTTGCTTGGCGCGGGTCCGCAGGTCATACAGGAATGGGATTGGAGTGTCATAGGAGTCCTCCCGAATTTCGTAATGGTTCAGTGCGCGGCGGCGACCGAGATCGAGGCGTCGTCGAATCCGCCGCCGAGCGCGCGAATGAGGTTGATGGCGAGCGCAAGTTGGCGCGAGCGCAGGTCGGCATCGAGGCTTTCCTGCGCGAGCAGAGGCGTTTCGGCGCTCAGGACCTGCAGATAGTTGCCGATCCCTTCCCGATAGCGCAGGATCGCCAGATCGTATGCTTCGCGCGCCGCCGCCAGCGCAAGCTGCTGTTGCGCGCGCTGCTCGTCGACGCTGCGAAACGAAACCAGCTGATCGACGACGTCGCGCATCGCGTCGGCCAGCGTCTGGTTGTACTGCTCGGCGGCGATGTCGAAGTCGGCGTTCTTGCCCGCGAGACTGGCACGCAAGCGTCCGGCGTCGAATATCGGCAGGCTCACCGCGGGGCCGAAACCCATCATGCGGCTGGCGGCGGAGAGGAAGCCCGCGCCGCCCAGCGCTTGCAGACCGGCGAACGCCATCAGGTTCACATTGGGATAGAACTCGGCCTTGGCCGATGCGATGTCCTTTTGCGCCGCTTCGACGCGGGC
>VBCZ01000470.1:0-5727 GCA_005889025.1 Betaproteobacteria bacterium | reverse complement strand
CGATCGGGTCCCTGCCCGAGAAGCGCCGCAAGTTGATTGCGGCTTAGCTCAATGGTCTCTTCGAGCTGCGCGATTTGCTCACGCGTCGCCGGGACCGCCGATTCCGCCTGCTTGAGCTCCAGCCGGGAATCGAGTCCGGCGGCGTTGCGATCGCGAGTCAATGCGTAAATCTGCGCGCGCTCCTTGAGCGTTGCTTGTGCGACATCGAGCTGCAGAAATGCGCGCTGCAGTTGAACGTAGGTCTGCGCCACGCTCGTCGACAGCGCCAGCCTCGCCGCATACGCGTCGATCTCGGTTGCCCTGGCAACGCCGAGCGCACTTTCATATGCCGCGCGGTTCTTGCCCCAAAAGTCGAGCTCCCACGAGAGCGTCGCCTCGAGTTGATGCGGCGTGCTCCAGTTGCCGGCCAGCGGCGGAGCGGCCTCGCCGCGCGCCGAAAAGCGTTCGCGCGTGATCTCGGCGTCCGCGTTCACTTGCGGATACAGCGCCGCCTTGCTGACATCGGCAAATGCAAGAGCTTTGCGCGTCCGGGCGTGGGCGATCTTCAGGGTCGGGCTTCCAGCCAGCGCTTCATCCATCAGCCGATCGAGTTGCGGATCGTTCAACGACCGCCACCAGTCCTTGTCGGGCCACGCCGCACTCGCTACCGCCGCGCCCGCAAGCGAGCGTGGCGCGGCCAGCGCGTTGGCGTTCTCCGGCTTCGCCTGCGTGGAGAGCCCTTGCATGCTGGCGCAACCCGCAGCCAATACGGCCGCCATCAAAAAGCTTGCGACGCGCGAAAAGCTTCTGTTCATGCCGCGCACCTGGCCGTTGCGAGCGCCGTGGTTCTGTGCGCTGCGGTCCTGTGACGATAAGTCCAGAGGAGCAACGCCACGATCGAGCCGCCGGGCAAGATCAGTTCGATGGCCAGATACGGGCCCAGGGAACGCAGCTGACGAAGAATCCATTCCACCGCTTTCATATCGATGCCCCTTTGTTGGTCGCGTGCTCGCTCTTCCACATACGAGGCGCCCGGCCGAAGTCGCGCGCCTGCGTCGGCGATTTGTGTTCGTCACGTCTTGTCGGATGCCATCCGAAACGCCGCCAGGTTTCGCCGACGGCCGTCGCGTAGGAAGGTTTGTAGGCGAACGCACGATCAAGAATGGATACTCTGGGTTTCATGTCATCTCCGTATTACTGCCATGGCACACAATGCCTAGGCAACTATCCGCTCAAAAAAAATCAGGCGTTCTCCAGCATCCGCTGCAGGAAGCCTTCCAACTCTCGCGCTTCCTGCTGACTGAATCCCTCCAGGAAGCGATTGAGCACCTTCATCGCTGATGCACGCAGCTTGGGATAGACCGCCTTGCCCTCCGGAGTCAGCTCCAGATTGGATGTGCGCCTATCGTTCGGATGGGCAACGCGACGCACCAGGCCTCTGCGCTCGAGCCGGTCGAGCATCCGCGTCATCGCGCCAGGATCGTAGGAGATGCCCTTGCATAATCCAGACGCCGAATCCGCTTCCTGCAGTGCGAGGGACGTGAGGATGACGTATTGGGCGGCCGTAATGTCCAAGGGCTCGAGCTCTGCATCCAGCGCAGCGGACATCTCTACTTTTACCCTGCCCAGCAGTCCACCTATGCTGCGCTTGGGATCGAACGACTTGTGGTCGTAGATCTCCTTCGTCGTGGTTTCTGTCGAATTCATATTGCGTATTATATTGCCTAAGCAACTATTGTCAAGGCTTTTTTTGACTAGGCTACCATGTTATTGATTTTCAGGTCTTTTTCAAGACTGAATCAGTCTGTTCATCCGGACCGGTCGACATGTCGATTTGGCGGAGCGTCGTTCGACTATGAGTAGGATACCAACCAACTGTCCAGTTTTTGACGTTTGCCTTCATCAATCAACGAATAGGAATACTTAGGACGGCCCATTTCGCTTCTCTCGATTGTGCAACCCAAGTCCCGCCGGTCAACGCCCTACGGCCCGCCCGGCGAAACCAAAAGGAGATATGACCATGCGATTCATGATGCTGATGATCCCCAAGGGATACGAAAAAGCAGCGCCGGGCACCATGCCGGACGCGAAGGCGGTCGAGGCGATGATGAAATACAACGAATCCCTGCAGAAGGCTGGCGTGCTGCTCGCACTCGATGGGCTGCACCCGCCCTCGATGGGAGCGCGCGTCTCGTTCTCCGGAGGGAAGCCCAAGGTGACCGACGGGCCTTTCACCGAGGCGAATGAAGTGCTCGGCGGCTATTGGATGATCCAGGTGAAGTCGAAGGCGGAAGCGGTTGAATGGGCGTGCCGCTGTCCCGCTTCCGACAACGAAGTGATCGAGGTGCGCCAGGTGCAGGAGTTCTCCGACTTCCCCGCTGACGTCAAGGAAGCGGCTGCGAAATTTCCCGAGATGCAGGCGCAGTACGGGCAGCGCATAGGATCGTGAGGAACGTTGTTGAATTCAAGCAGAGAACACGCGCCAACCGAACAGTCCTGTTCAAGAATCCACCACACCTGGAGGAGCTACGAGCTACGTTGACGGCTTTGCGACACCGGTTCCGCTGAAAAAACTGTCGGTGTATCGGCGCATGGCGAAAAGGCCGGCAAAGTGTGGCGTGAGCATGGCGCTCTCGACTTCAGGGAGTGGGTCAGCGATGACGTAAAAGTCGGAAAGCTCACCTCGTTCCCACGGAGCGTCAAGCTCAAGCCGCGCGAGACCGTGGTGTTCTCGTGGATCGTCTTCAAGTCACGCGCGCATCGCGATCGCGTCAACACCAAGGTCATGAAAGACCCGCGGCTCGCGAGCATGATGGATCCGAAGTCGATGCCTTTCGACGGCAAGCGAATGATCTGGGGCGGATTCAAAAGTCTGGTGGTGGCCTAAAGGCGCGAGTCGCGCTTTGCGCGCGATTAGTGAGCCAATCCTGCACATGAAGTCAGTTGCCGTTTCTTTAATCGAGTTCATGCGGCGCGCTCCGCAGCGGCCGTTGCGGTCTAAGGAAAAACAAGCGACAGCAGGCATAGCGCGGGGCCGCCGGCTCGGGTACAGTGGAGTTGCGCCAATCCGGCGACAAACAATGGGATGTTAAATGAATCGCTGCAACTTGCTTGCCGCCACAATCGCGTTCGCGTTCGTTGCGGGCTGTGCATCGGTGAACACACCTACCGCCGATTCGGGGGATGGCGGAACCGTTGTGACCGGCAGCCGCATACCGATGCGCAACGGAGGCGCGACTTCCGACGTCAAGACGACCACGAATAAGGATGCAATCGATGACATGATGCGCAATCGCAATATCTTCATACCCGCCAAAGGCGGTGGCATGTAGGGGCAGCGGAAGCGACACGTCGCTTTCCACCGCCAGTCTTAGGGCGGTTTGAGCTGGAAAAGCGCCCGGGCGGCCGTCGCGGGAGCGGTGACCGCCCGGAGCACTTCAACCAGCCACCATCGTAATTATCCTTCAGGACGCATCGTTAACAGCGTCCAGTCAGTACACGACAAGCTTTGTAAGTCTTGCAGACTAAGCGCAGCGGTCCGGCAATTTCGCGTCGACGCCATCCAACCGTTTCCCCCCGATCCGGTTCCGGAAGGAACGACATCGGGGCGCTCGATGTCGAAATGGGGAACCGTTGATACCCATGCGCGCTTTCTTCTCGCTTGCTCTTGTCGTCTTGCTCGTTACCGGCTGTGCGACACTGCCGGGAGCGAACTATCCAAAGGAGGCATCGACCGCGCTCGCGAACCCCGAGACGACGCGTCTGGGGCGGCAGCTCGATGCCTAGGCGCGCGAGCATCCCGGCCTGTCCGGTTTCCGGCTGCTGGTCCAAGGCGTGGACGGTTTCCTGATACGCGCTGAAATGGCCAACGCGGCGGAGAAGACGCTCGACCTCCAGTACTTCATCATCCAGAACGACAATACCGGGAAGCTGCTGATGGATGCGGTACTGCGCGCCGCCGACCGCGGCGTGCGCGTGCGCATGCTCATCGACGACAGCGACGACACCCAGCGCGACAAGCAGATCACCGCGCTGTCGGCGCACAAGAACATAGAGATCCGTATCTTCAATCCGTTTTATTCGCGCGGCGTCTTCGACGTGTTGCGCTATCCCGAATTCCTGTTTACCGGCACGCGCCTCAATTACCGCATGCACAACAAGCTCTACATCGCGGACAACGCGATCGCGCTTCTGGGCGGCAGGAACGTCGGCGACGAATATTTCCAGGCCAGCAGCGCGAGAGAGTTCGGCGATACCGACATCGTGACCGCCGGACCGCTGGTGAGGCAGGAGTCGAAAAGCTTCGACGACTACTGGAACAGTGAGCTTGCGATTCCCATCGAAGGCCTCGGAATCAAAAAGCCCGATCCGAAGCAGCTCGACCTGTATCGAGCCGAGCTTGCGGAGCACCGCGGCAAGATGCAGGGCTCCGATTACTTGCGGCGCCTTGCGACCAACGAGCCGCTGGCGGGTATCGCATCGGCAGGCGCGCAGTTGATATGGACCAAAGCGGAGCTGGTCTACGACAGCCCCGAAAAGATCAAAGTCGAGGCCGGCGAACAGTCGGGACCGTTGCTGCGCCGCAAGCTCGGGGCAGCGATACGCGAAGTCAAGCAGGACCTGGTGGTTGTCTCCCCTTATCTCGTCCCCGGCGATGGGGGCGTAAAACTGCTGAGAGATTTGCGCGCGCGCGGCGTACGCGTGCGCATTCTGACCAACTCGCTCGCGTCGACCGACATGCCGATCGTCCATGCCGGATATCAGCACTGGCGGATCCCCATGCTTGAGGCAGGCGTCGAGCTCTACGAAGTGCGCCCGGTGCTCGGCAAACCGGACGGAGGGGGAGGCAGCCTCAAGTCACCGAGCTCGGGACAATACGCGCTGCACGCCAAGGTGTTCATTCTCGACCGACGGCGGGTGTTCATCGGCTCGATGAACTTCGACCGCCGCTCGATGCATCTCAACACCGAGATCGGCTTGCTCATCGACAGTCCCGAAATCGCGCGACAAGCGCTCGCTCGCTTCGACGCGATCGCCCAGCCCGCGAACAGCTACATACTCATGCTGACTGCGCAAAATACGCTTGGCAGACCCAAGTTGGTCTGGCGAACGGAGCAGGACGGCAAAGTCGTCGATGTGAGTATCGAACCGATGGGGGATCTTTTGCGTGGCGTAAGAACCGAGTTGCTGGCGCTCCTGCCAATCGACGATCTCTTGTAGGGCGAGCGCCCTGGGGCTGGGTCATGCAGAAAAATAAAACGGGGCCGCGGCCCCGTTTATCTTTCTACCTTAGCGTTGCTGGAGGAGAGTGTGCTCCCTGCTTTTCAGTCTTGGGTGATGGACGGTTGCTGGGGGGCGAGGCGGCAGTCGCAGTCGGCCCCATCTGCGGCGTGACGGTAACGCCTTTGGCCTTCTGCTCGGCAATGTAGCGGGCGGCGACACGGTCCTCCGCGCGCGCTTGTTGCTGCTTGGCGAGCTCCGCCGCCGCGGCGTCTTTTGCTTTTTTCTCCTCGGCCGCGGCTTTGGCTGCGTCGTCCATCGGGGGTGGCGGAGGCAGCTTGCCGATCGCCAGTCCGAACGTGGCGATCACCAGTCCGGCAGCAAGCAACGCACGCAAAGTAGTCGTCATTCCCCTGCTCTCCTCGGTGATGGGCTGCGACAGCGTCAGGCCGGCCGTGTGCGGGCGGCGCGGTCGCGCGGCAACTCGCCGGGCGGCGGCCTGCGACCCTTGACATCGTTGTACCAGTA
>VBCZ01000101.1 GCA_005889025.1 Betaproteobacteria bacterium | reverse complement strand
GTAGACGCGCGTCGGGGCAAAGTCCTCCGACCCCGCACGCGCTCGGTGTAAACCATGTGCCCGGTTTGCCGTGTAAATGATGTGCCCGTATCAACACTTCGCTTCTACTCCACCGCAAATTCAACTTGGGCCGCGGGCCTGGTTGCACTTGCCCGGGATGATGCATTCCACCGCCAAAAAGCGCGGACACATCGCACGGACAAGCGCCAATCGTGGATCTTCGGCTGTCGCCTCAACAACGATGAGCTTGAGGGCTCGGCCGATTCAGATGGTGCGTCCGCCGTCGACCGGCAATTCGATTCCTGTGATAAACCGGGCCGCGTCGCTCGCGAGATACAACGCGGCATAGGCGACGTCTTCCGGCGTGGACATCCGTCCAAGCGGAATGCCGGCGATGATCCTGGCGCGGTTTTCCGGCGTGTCCGGGCCACCCAGAAATTGCTCGATCAAGCCCGTCGCGCCCATGACCGGACATATCGCGTTGACTCGAATGTTGTCGGGACCGAGCTCGGCCGCCATCGACTTCGACATGACGTTGACCGCGGCCTTGGACGCGTTGTACCAGGTGAGGCCCGGACGGGGCCGAATGCCGGCCGTCGATCCGATGTTCAGGATAACGCCCGATTTTCTCTGACGCATCAGCGGAATGACGGCGTGCGCCATGTAATAGATCGACTTCACGTTAACGGCGAACACCTTGTCGAAGGTGGCTTCGTCGACGTTCAACATGGGCTGGCTCGTATGCGTTGTGCCGGCGTTGTTCACCACGATGTCGGGCGCACCAAATGTGTCGACGCAAGCCTGAACCGCCGCTCGCACATCGGCGCTCCTGGAAACGTCGCACTGTCGAGACGACGCGTTCTTCCCGAGCTCCTGCGCGACCTTCTGTGCCTTAACGGCATCGATGTCGGCGATGAGCACGCGAGCGCCTTCCTTGACGAACAGCCGCGCAATGCCTTCGCCGAAGCCGCCGGCGGCGCCGGTGACAATGACTACCTTTCCATCCAATTGCCCCATGCTCAAGGCTTCCCCGGCTCGTTCATTAGCGGATTGCTGCCGGCGGACTTGCCGCCGGCAATTTTCTGTCGGAAGTCATTCCACTGCGCGGACCACGTCGATCACCGTCCCGTCGCGGTATTCGACCACCGCGGCAATGCGCTCGGAGGTAGAGAGTTTCCGCGGCTTGGCGCTGTTTTCCCGGGCGATGCGCTCGAGTTGCTCGATGTCGTGACCAGAACATCCACGGTTTCGCCAGGTGTCGTCAACGTAGTGACCTTGTCGACAATCTTGGCATGACCGCCTGCATTCAGGCGCGTGGTGACCAGCGCAAGCTTTGCGCCCGCCGCGGTGTCGGCATGGCCTCCCGACCCGCCCATCACGATGCCGTCTGCGCCGGTCGTGACGTTGACGTTGAAGTCGAGATCGATTTCGGCCGCGCCGAGAATCATCGCGTCCAGCTGGTTCACCACCGCGCCTCGGTTATGCGGATTCGCGTACATCGACGCCGACATCGGCAAATGCGCCTCGTTTCGGCGGTACGAATCCACTGCTTTGAGATCGAAGCATTGCACGTCGAACAACGCTCTGAACAGCCCTGCGTCGAGCATGTCGACAATGTAGCCGGTGATGCCTCCCGAAGCGAAGCTTCCCTTGACCTTCTTCGCGTGCATCACGTCGTTGAGCGCCGCCGCGACTGCGAGAGAGACTCCGCCCGCGCCCGTCTGGAACGAGAATCCGTCGATGAGAAGGCCGGACGCTTCGATGACGCGCGCAGCGGTTTGGGCGATCTGCAGTCCGACAGGATCCGTCGTCGCCCGCGTTGTGCCCGAAACGATTCCCTGCGGATCGCCGATCGAATCCACCGCGACCACGAAGTCGACATAGTCCTGGGTAATGTCGATCGGGCACGCCGGGTAGCGAACCAGATTGTCGGTGATTGCCACGACCCGGTCGGCAAACTGGACGTCGGCTACGGCGTATCCCAGGCTTCCGCATGCCGATTTGCCCTCGACACCGTTGATATTGCCGCAGATGTCGGCGGTCGGCGCACCGACGAAGGCGACATCGATGTGCAGCTCGCCGGATTCGATCGATCGCGCGCGCCCGCCGTGCGTGTGCATCACCGCCGGCTTTGTGAGCGCGCCATGCGAGACCGCACGCGCCGCCGGACCGGCCATGTATGCGGTATAGAGCCCCGTGATCGTTCCTCGAGCCATGTGCCCGGCAAGAGGCCCATGCACCGGAAACAGCGAGCTTGCGGCGACGGTAATATCTCTTAGCCCCAGGCGGGCAATTTCATCGATGACCGAATTGAGTACATGATCGCCATTGCGCAGATGATGGTGAAACGAGATGACATCGCCGTCGTTGATCGCGCAGGCGTCGATCGCCGCGCGAATGTTCGGCAGCACTTTGGAGCGTCCCGGCACGGCGCTGCTTACCCGTACCGACGCCTTGGTCACGCCGCCGGGATGATCGAAGGCCCCGGTGAAACGCCTGACCGGGCCGTAACCTTCGATGGTCGGGGGAATGGCGCTCGCGCGTTCGCTGCTCATCGCCTTGCCGCAAGGGCGCAAGCACTGGCCTGCCGAAGCGCCCGGTCGCGCCGGATTGCCGGGTGGTCGGTCGTTGCGGCGCAGCGCGGCATTTGAGGTCTTCGAACCCCGTCCGTTCGGAAGATCGCAACGCGCAGGACGAAGCGTCACGCGACGATGCGCGGCTCCCGCAAATCAACGTTCCTTGATGGCGATCAGCTTTCTCTCCGGCCGCAGGTGCGGGCCTGGTGGCTCGCCGCCGTACGTTGCGCGCACGTTCACCCTTGAGCGTCACCGTCTTCTGGCCGTCGACATACACCGGCGCGACGGGAGACTCCCCCGTGCCGGGCAAGCTTATGCCGATGTTGGCCATTTTCGATTCGCCCGGCCCGTTGACGACGCAACCCATCACGGCGACGGTCATGTTCTGTACGCCGGGATAATTGACCCGCCAGATCGGCATTTGCGCACGCAGGTAAGTTTGAATCTTGTCCGCGAGCTCCTGGAAGAACGAGCTGCTGGTACGACCGCAACCTGGGCAGGCGCTCACCAAGGGCGAAAACGAACGCAGTCCCATGGTCTGCAGGATCTCCTGCGCGACCACGACCTCGCGCGTCCTGTCGCCGTTGGGCTCGGGCGTGAGCGAGACTCGTATGGTGTCGCCGATGCCTTGCTGCAACAGCACCGCCATCGCCGCCGTCGAGGCGACGATGCCTT
>VBCZ01000469.1 GCA_005889025.1 Betaproteobacteria bacterium | reverse complement strand
CACGCGTGGCGTGATGAGCTGAGCGAGATCCTTGTCGCCGGTGGAAATCAGAATGTCGATCCCTTGCGCCTCCGCCTGCCGCGCCAGCGTGCCGATGACGTCGTCGGCTTCGACGCCTTCGACCATCAGGAGCGGCCAGCCGTGAACGCGGATGAGCTCGTGCAGAGGTTCGATTTGCAGAGTGAGGTTGTCCGGCATGGGCGATCGGTTCGCCTTGTACTGCGGATACCAATCATCGCGAAAGGTCTTCCCGGGCGCATCGAACACGACCGCGAAATAGTCCGGCTTGCCGTCCTCCACCAAACGGCGCAACATCGAAATGACACCTCGGATCGCGCCGGTCGGCTCGCCGCGCGAGGTGCGCAGATCCGGCAGCGCATGGAACGCGCGATACAAGTACGACGAGCCGTCAACCAAAACCAGCGTGGGCATAAACGAGATGATTCAGACGAACAAGATTCCGGAGTTGATCGATCCCCAGGCGACGTATTCGACCAACGGCCAGGAAGCGTGGCGGGTGCTCGGCATTATGGCAGAATTCGCGGTCGCGACCGAGCAGCTGCGCGGCATCCGGCCCGCAGTAAGCATGTTTGGCAGCGCCCGCATAGGCGCGGGACATTCATACTACAAAAAAGCGGAACGAATCGCGCGTCTTCTTTCCGACGCCGGTTTCTCTGTGATTTCGGGAGGCGGACCGGGCCTGATGGAGGCCGCCAACCACGGCGCGCACGCGGGCCGCTCTCCCGCCGTGGGCCTCAACATCATGCTGCCGCATGAGCCGGCAGGCAACCAGTACCAGGATATCGGCATCGACTTCCGATATTTCTTCGCGCGCAAGATGATGTTCGTGCGTTTCGCATCCGCGTACGTCGTGCTGCCCGGCGGATTCGGCACCATCGACGAGCTCACCGAATGCCTCACGCTCGTTCAAACCGGTAAAACGCGCAAGATCCCGATAATTCTTGTCGGTGGAGCATTCTGGCAGGGGCTGATCGATTGGATGCGGGACAGGCTGGTCGGTGAAGGGATGGTCTCGCCTCACGATCTCGAGCTGTTTCAAATCATCGAAGAGCCGGAAGCGATCGTCGAAGCCATCTTCGACTACTATGAGAGCCGCGGGTTCCAGCCGACGCGCGGAGAACGCGACAAACGTTAAGCAAGCGCGAAGGCGCGAGCGGCCGACACCAGAGCCATCTTCCAGCCGACGCGCGGAGAACGCGACAAGATGCTCAACCTTTAGAGCGGCGCGCGAGGCTGGCGGCGATGGGGCAGGCTCACTACGCAGCACGTTAAGCAAGCGCGAAGGCGCGAGCGGCCGACACCAGAGCCATCTTCCAGCCGACGCGTGGAGAACGGACAAAGTGCTGAACCTTTGATCGCGGACCGCGGATCTCGCGCCTGGGGAACCGCAAGGCTTCGCGTAAGTCGCGCCTCGCGATTCGATGTTAGAATAAGTGCACCCATACCGTATTTTCGACCGACGCAACATGCGTCCTCGCCTCATAGCCTTCATTGCTTCGCTTGCGTTCTTCATCGCGGTGGGCGCAACTGCGCAAAAAGCGCCTCCGCAGCGGCTCGAGCCGCTACTGGAACCGCCTCCGCCCCCGCCCGAAATCGCGAACGACCCGGAACTCGAGCCGCAAATCACCATTACTCGCCGTCAGACCGAAACCATTGAGGAATATCGCGTCAACGGCCGATTGACGATGGTGAAAGTCACCCCCAAGACAGGTCGGCCTTATTACCTCGTTGCCGACGGGGCGGACGGTGCCTTTATTCGGCGCGACAGCCTTGACTCGGGACTCAGGGTCCCGATGTGGCTGCTTTTTTCGTTCTGAAGCAAGCAACCGACCGGCCTATTTCCGCAGTGAGTTTCGCGCCGGTTCTCGCGCCGTCGTGACTGCCGATGGCTGTCTACACCACCGTAACTTCACAAGATCTCGCTGCCTGGCTCACGCGTTACGCGATCGGCACAGTTCACCTCTTCGAGCCGATTGCCGCGGGAATCGAGAACACGAACTACTTCGTGACGGCCGATAACGGGCGTTTCGTGCTCACGCTCTATGAACGGCTCGCTCCGGAAGAGCTTCCCTTCTATCTCAACCTCATGGCGCATCTTGCACGCGCGGGAGTCAAAGCCCCCGCGCCGCAGCCCGATCGCACTGGGGCGTTGTGGAGCTTTCTCAACGGCAAACCCGCCGGCCTGGTGACACGGCTCGACGGCGACCCGGTCGAGCGCCCAACGCCCGCGCACTGCGCCGAGACGGGCGCCGCGCTCGCGCAAATGCACTTGGCCGCCGCCGGGTACCGCCCTCGTCTGAGCAACCGCCGCGGCCCGGGATGGTGGCGCCAAGCGGCAAGGGCGGTGCGAGCATTTCTAACCTACGAGCAGCAATCGCTGATGGCTGCCGAGATCAAGTTTCAGGCGGGCTTTGCGAAGACGAAGCTGCCGCGCGGTGCGATTCACGGCGACCTCTTCTGTGACAACGTTCTGTTCGACGGAAGGCGCGTCTCCGGCATCATCGATTTCGGTTTCGCGGCAACCGACGCGTTCGCCTATGACCTTGCGATCGCGGTCAACGACTGGTGCACCGTGACCGAGGGCGCACGTCAAGGCGCGCTCGACAACGAGCGCTTGGTCGCTATGATCGCGGCGTATGATCGGCTACGACCACTGAACACAGAGGAACGCACGATGTGGCCGGTCTTGCTGCGCGCAGCGGGATTGCGGTTCTGGCTTTCGCGGCTCTACGACCTCCACCTTCCGCGCGCGGGAGAGCTAACGCATGCGCACGACCCCGTGAATTTCGAGCGTATCCTTCTCGATCGCGCGTCCATCCCGGCGCGATTCCCGGGCTCATGAGCAGACCACCGCCCGAGTTTTCTCGGCGAGATGCCCGCTCCGGAGTCGACTGGATCAGGCGTGCCTATGCAATGTTCCGTGTCGCGCCGGTCCGCTGGCTGATGCTCCTCTTCTGGTATTACCTGATCATTTCGATTTCCGAGTTCGGGCCTTGGCGAGCGTTCGGACAGTTCGTGGCGCCGATTCTCAAGCCCGTCTTTGCAGTCGGTTTTCTAGCTGCCGCCTGGAGCCAGGAGCGTGGAAGCCTACCAAAATTGACTTATCTGTTTCGCGGCTTTCGCAGCAATCTCTTCGCGCTCATTCCGCTCGGCATCGTTTTTCTCGCCGGAATGACGGTCGCGGTGCTCGCCACCACGCTGGTCGATGATGGCAAGCTTATCGCGTTGCTGTCCGGCGCCGAAAAGCCCAGCGAGGAACTTCTCGCGAGCGGACGCGTGCAGCTGGCGATGCTCTTCGGGGCGGCATGCGCCTTGCCGACGCTGCTCGCGCTGTGGTTCGCTCCGGCGCTGGTGGTATTCGACGACGCCGGCGCGCTGCACGCGATGGGCACCAGCCTCCGCGCCGCGGTTGCCAACTGGAAGCCCATTGCGCTGTACGGTTTTACCGTGTTCGCGCTGGGCGGCGTGCTGCCGGGTCTTGCCTTCGCGATCGCTCAGCTTTTCGGGGAAGTCGCCGCGGGCGTGCTTTTCTTGTTCGTCGTCGTGCCCTACCTGTTCGCTTTCATCGCGACCCTGCATATTTCGGACTACGTGAGTTATCGCGACGTCTTTCACGCTGATGAGGCGCTCGTCGCGGACGCTTCCACCGCTTAACTGACTCCGAACACCGCCCTGAGCGAGACGGTCAGGCCGGTTGCAGCTTGGCGTACTCGAGCGCGAGCCATTTGACACCGGAATCGCGAAAGTTCACCTGCACGCGGGCATCGGTGCCGCGCCCTTCCGAGTCGATGATGATCCCCAGGCCAAAGCGGGCGTGCTTCACGCTCTGTCCTATGCGCCAGCCCGGGGTTTCACGGAAAGCAGCGCGGGGAACGCCGGCGCCGTAGCCCATCGGCTCAGCCGCCCGATCGCGGCGCTGTGGCGACAACCATTGGACCAGGCCCGCTGGAAATTCGTCGAGGAAGCGCGACGCAATGTTGTACCGGAGTTGACCGTGCAGCATGCGGCTCTGCGCGTGCGTGAGATAAAGCCGGCGCCTAGCGCGCGTGATCGCGACATAGGCCAGACGACGCTCCTCCTCAACGCCATCATATTCGGACAAGCTGTTCTCGTGCGGAAAAAGACCCTCTTCGAGACCGGTGACGAAAACGGTGTGGAATTCGAGCCCTTTCGCCGAGTGAACGGTCATCAGTTGCAACGCCGGCCGTCCCTCCGCCGCCTGAGTCTCACCGGCTTCCAGCGCCGCGTGGGCGAGAAAGCCCGTAAGCGGGTCGCCGATATCCTCGCCAATCTCGCGCTCGGCCTCGCGCATGAAGCTGTCCGCAGCCGCCACCAGCTCCTGCAGATTGTCGATGCGGTCCTGCCCATCCTTTTCCGCTCCGTAATGCGAAAGAAGACCGCTCGCATGCACAACGTGCTCCACTGCTTGAGGAAGCGTGAGGACCCGCGTCGTTTCGCGCATCGATTCGATCTGCCTGATGAAGGAAGCGAGGCTGGCGCCGGCCTTGCCGCTGACGGTGCCCGCACAGGCTGCCTGCCAAAGACTGGTTCCCGCGGCTTGCGCGCGTTCCTGCAAGGTTTCCAGCGATCTGGCGCCGATGCCACGTGGCGGAAAGTTGACCACGCGCAGAAAGGCGCCGTCGTCATCCGGTGCGGCGATGAGACGCAGATACGCCAGCGCGTGCTTGACTTCTGCTCGCTCGAAAAAGCGCATGCCGCCGTACACGCGATAAGGCATCGCGGCATTGAACAAGGCATGCTCGACGACACGCGACTGCGCGTTCGAGCGATAGAGAACGGCAATCTCCGCCGGCGAGACGCCTTCGTCGATCAGACCCTTGACGATATCGACGATGAATGACGCCTCGTCGATGTCGGACGGCGCGGCAAACGCCCGCACAGGCTCACCTCTGGCGTCGGATGTCCATAGGTTCTTTCCCAGCCGCCCTTGATTGTTCTTGATCAACGCGTTGGCCGCATCGAGAATATGTCTGTGCGAGCGGTAGTTCTGCTCGAGCTTGATCAGCTTGACGGGCGTCTCGGCAGTGCCGAAATCGCGCTCGAAATGCTGCATGTTGGCGACATTGGCGCCGCGAAACGCATAGATGGACTGATCGTCGTCGCCCACTGCGAATACCGCGGTGTGCGGCCCGGTCAGGATCTGCAACCATTTGTACTGCAGGACATTGGTATCCTGAAACTCGTCGACGAGCACGTGCGAGAAACGGCGCCGATAGTGTTCGCGCAGGCTGTCGTTGCGCGACAGGAGTTCGTAGCTGCGCAGAAGCAGCTCTGGAAAATCGACGACCCCCTCCCGATTGCACGCCTGTTCGTAGAGCGCGTAGTGCTCGACCTGCCGCCGGCTGAGCTCGTCGCCGGCTTCCACCTGATTTGGCCGCAACCCCGATTCCTTCGCGTCATTGACAAATGCTTGAAGAGTCCTCGCCGGAAAGCGATCGTCGTCAATGTTGTGCGCCTTGTAGACCCGCTTGATCAGCGCAAGCTGGTCCTGCATATCCATGATCTGGAAGAGCTGTGGCAGGCCGGCATCGCGGTAATGCGCGCGCAGCATCCGATTGCACAATCCGTGAAAGGTGCCAACCCACATTCCGCGCGTGTTCACCGGCGTCAGCGCCGAGAGCCGCGCGAGCATTTCCTTGGCGGCCTTGTTGGTGAAGGTCACCGCGAGCACCGACAGCGGGCTTGCCTGACCGGTGGCCAGCAACCACGCAATACGCGTGGTCAGGACACGTGTCTTGCCGCTACCGGCGCCGGCGAGAATAAGCGCCGACGCGTGTGGCAGCGTGACTGCGGCAAGCTGCTCCGGATTGAGGTTTTCGAGCAGTGGTGCGGCCATGAAAATCGAGCGCGCGCTTCATGCGGATGGATGGACGCGCGCAACGGCAATTATAGGCGATACGCGAGCTCGCCGTTGCGCGGCGCTATAATCCGTCCGGCCGCCTTGCCGACCGTCCATGCCTCAGCTTCCGCGCATCAATCCAGCCGCGAATTCCGCGACCACGCGCGCGTTCGTTCAGTGGATACGCTCGGCCGCGCCGTACATACATGCATTTCGCGGCAAGACTTTTGTGATCGCCTTCGGCGGCGAGGTCGTTGCCGACGATACCTTCCTCGGCATTGTCCACGATCTCAACCTGCTGCACAGCCTTGGGATCAGGCTGGTCGTCGTGCACGGCTCGAGACCGCAGATCGAAGCGATCCTCAAGCAGCAGAATATCCCGAGCGTCTACAACCGCGGCTTGCGCGTCACCGACGCGGAGACGCTGGACTGCGTGCTCGAAGGCACGGGGCATGCGCGCAGCCGGATCGAGGCGATGTTGTCGCTGGGTGTCGCCAACTCCCCCATGGCGGGTGCGCGCATTCGCGTGGTCGGAGGCAATTTCCTGACCGCCAAGCCGATCGGGGTGCTCGACGGTATCGACATGCAGTGGACAGGTGAAGTCCGGCGCGTCGACGTCGAGGCGGTCCGCCAGCGGCTCGATGATGGCGATATCGTTCTCGTGTCACCACTCGGATATTCACCGACCGGAGAGATTTTCAACCTCGCGGTCGAGGAGGTCGCCACCCAGGTTGCCGTGCAACTCGCTGCCCACAAGCTTATTTTTCTCATGGACAACGACGGCGTCCGCAACGGTCGACGCCAACTGCTGACAGAGCTTTCCACGCACGATGCCGAGGCGCTTACTGCCAAGCGCGCCAAGCTGCCCTCGGATGTGCAGCATTACCTGCCGTGCGCCATCCGTGCCTGCGACAACGGCGTCAAGCGCACGCACCTCGTCTCGCGCCACCACGACGGCGCGCTGCTTCTGGAGCTTGGCGGGTCCGCTGGCGCATCTGCGCAGCGCCACGATCGATGACGTCGGCGGAATTCTTGCGATCATCGAGCCTCTCGAAGATGAGGGAGTCCTGGTGCGCCGATCTCGAGAGCGCCTGGAAATGGAGATCGAGCGTTTCGTCGTCGCCGAGCACGACGACGTGATCATCGGCTGTGCGGCGCTGTATGCTTTTCCAAAAGAAAAAGTGGGCGAGCTTGCTGCGCTCGCCGTGCATCCGGATTTCCGTCGCGAAGGGTACGGCGAGGCCCTGATGCACGAGATCGAACAGAGGGCGCGCAAGTTGCGGCTCATCCGACTGTTCGTGCTGACGACACGAACTTCCGGGTGGTTCATCGAGCGCGGCTTCGCCGAAAGCGATCCGTCGCGACTGCCTTCTCGCAAGCGGGATCTCTATAACTGGCAGCGCCGCTCCCTGGTCTACGAAAAGAGGCTCGCGTAGCACGTGGCATTGGCTCGCGTCAGGCATGCGATAATTTGATTTTCTTTTCGCTTTGCGAGGACACCCGATGGCGCGCATGATCCAGTGCATCAAGCTCGGGCGCGAGGCCGAAGGTCTCGATTTTCCGCCGTATCCCGGCGAGCTCGGCAAACGCATCTACGAGAGCGTTTCCAAGGAAGCGTGGGCGCAATGGCTCAAGCATCAGACGATGCTGGTCAACGAGAACCGCTTGAGCCTCGCCGATCCCCGAGCCCGCAAATATCTCGCCGAACAGATGGAGCGGCACTTTTTTGGTGGCGGGGCAGATGTCGCCTCGGGCTACGTGCCGCCGAAGAAGTGACGCGGCGCTCGAGCGCAGCCGCAATCGGCCCTTGGTCTGAAAGCCCGAGCGTCGCCAGGCCTTGCCGATATTGTCGCTTGGAAACCCCGCGCCGCTCCAGGATCGAAACGTGACTAAAGCGTTCAGAGCCAGGAATGACAACAAATATCTATCAGGGCGCCGCATGAATGCTCCCGCGATCAGTCGCTACCCGGTCCCGAAGCTCGAGGATCTGCCCGAAGATATCCGCGCGCGCATGCTGGAGGTGCAGGAAAAGGCGGGCTTCATTCCCAACGTTTTCGTCACGCTGGCGCACCGGCCTGAGGAATTCAGGGCGTTTTTTGCGTACCACGACGCGCTGATGCTGCGCGACTCGGGCCTTAGCAAAGCCGAGCGCGAAATGATCGTGGTCGCGACGTCGGGCGCGAACGATTGCCTCTACTGCATCGTCGCCCACGGCGCGATTCTGCGCATATATGCCAAGAACCCGCTGGTCGCCGATCAGGTCGCCGTCGATTACCGCATGGCCGACATCAGCGACCGTCAGAAAGCGATGCTGGCGTTCGCGCTCAAGGTCGCGCTGCGGTCGGTGGAAATCGTAGAAGCCGACTTCGACGCGTTGCGAGAACAGGGATTCAGCGACGAAGACATCTGGGACATCGGCGCCATCGCGGCGTTTTTCGCGCTTTCCAATCGCATGGCGAACCTTATCGCCATGCGGCCGAACGACGAGTTCTATCTAATGGGCAGATTGCCGAAAGGCGCTCGCTAAAGACCCGACCGCTTTCCGGCGGTTGCGCCGCTGAGCATCAGCGGTCGCGGTGCGGATCCGTTGCCGCAACCGCCGTATGTCGCAATAGCGGTTGTTCGGCTGGAGCAGCCGATACCGTCCGCGTGCAAACCCTCACACGCCGTGCGACTTGAACCACGCCTGCAGCCGCTTCCATCCGTCCTCGGCCGCCTCCTTGCGATAGCTGGGACGATAGTCCGCGTTGAAGCCATGCGGCGCGTCCGGATAGACGACGATTTCGCCTTGCTTGTTCGCCGCGCGCATCGCCTCGCGCATCTTGTTGATCGACTCGGCCGAAATGCCCTGGTCGGCGCCGCCGTAGAGCCCCAGGACGGGCGCCTTGAGGTCCTTGACCGCGTCGAGCGCGGACTTGTCGCCGGCATAATAAGAGCGATCGAGCGGCCCATACCATGCAACCGCGGCCTTGACGCCGGGGTTGTGTGCCGCATACATCCAGACAATGCGGCCGCCCCAGCAGAAGCCGGTCACGGCGAGGCGCGCGACATCGGCCTTGCCGGAGGACTTGGCGTAGGCAACGGCGGCATCGAGGTCGCTCATCACCTGCTGGTCCGAGACTTTCTTGACTACGTTGTCCATGATCTCCTGCACGTTCGCCATCTTGGATACGTCGCCCTGGCGCGCGTAGAGCTCGGGCGCGATGGCGAAATAGCCCAGCTTGGCGAAGCGGCGGCACATGTCGCGTATGTGCTCATGCACGCCGAAGATTTCCTGCACGACCAGCACCGTCGGAAAGTTGCTGCCCGTTGCGGGCATCGCGCGATATCCCGGGATAGCGCCGTCCTTCGCCGGGATCTTGACCTCTCCGGCAACCAAGCCGTTGCTGTCGGTCGTGATGGTCTGTGCCGACACCGGCTGCACCGCCAGCGCAAACCCCGCCGCAAGCGAAGTCACCAGGAAGTTGCGCCGGTCGTATTTCTGCTCGGGCAGCAGACTGTCGATCTCGGACTTCGTCACCGCATCCATCGGTCCTCCTTTGTTAAATGTCAGGCTTCGTGCACGACCTGGCCACCGACCAACGTGTAACGAACCTTGCCAGGCAATTCGAGTCCCAGAAAAGGGGTGTTCTTTCCCTGGCTTTTAAGCGCCCGCGGCTCGACTAGCCAATACGCGTCGGGGTCGAACACGCAGACGTCCGCTTGCGCACCCACCGCGATGTGGCCCGCATCGATACCCAACACACGAGCGGGATCGACAGTGAGCTTGCAGAGGGCGGCCGCCAGCGCAAATTTCTCCTCGTGCGCCCATTTGAGCGTCAGCGGTAGCAGAAGTTCGAGTCCTGTCGCGCCGGGCTCGGCTTCCGCAAAGGGGACCTGTTTGCCGTCGTCGTCCACCGGGGTGTGGTCCGAGCAGATCGCGTCGATCGTGCCATCGGCGAGCCCCTTTCGCAGCGCTTCGCGATCACGCACCCCCCGCAAGGGAGGAATGAGCCGGCAATGCGGGTTGAACCACCCCAGGTCGACATCGCAGAGGTGCAGGTGGTTGATTGCCACGTCGCACGTGATGGGCAGGCCTTTCCGCTTGGCCTCGCGTATGCGATCGACGCCCTCGTGTGTCGAAAGACGGGCAAGGTGCACTTGCGCCCCCGTCGTTCGCGCCAGGGCGAATATCGCATCGAGCGCAATCGTCTCGGACGCCGAAGGTATGGTCGCCAGGCCGAGACGCATCGCCACCTCGCCATCGTGGGCAACTCCGCCCCGCGCGAGAAACGCATCCTGAGGCCTGAGCCACACGCGGTAACCGAATGTCGCGGCGTACTGCATGGCCCGCCACAGAACCTGGTTGTCGGCGAGCGGCGCATCGGCCTGCGAAAAAGCGATGCATCCTGCATCGACGAGCTCGCCCATTTCGGTCAGCGTTTCACCCTTAAGGCCAACGGTGAGCGCTCCTACCGGATAGACGTGGGTGCAACTGAGCGAGCGGGCACGATGCTTGAGCATTTCCACCAGTCCCGGCTCATCCAGAGGCGGATCGGTATCCGGCGGGCACGCCAGACTGGTCACGCCCCCCGCGATCGCCGCCTGCATCTCGGATTCGAGCGTCGCCTTGTATTCGAAACCGGGCTCGCGCAGGCGCGCGCACGCATCGATGAAGCCGGGACAGACGATCAGCCCCGCCGCGTCGATGACCCTGTTGGCGTGCCATCCAGGGGGTGCGTCGCCGATCGCGGCAATCTTTCCGGCAGCGATGAAAAGCGACGCCGGCCGGTCGACGCCATGCTTCGGATCGATCAGGCGGCCATGGTTGATCTCGATCTTCATTTCACAGGCCGATTCAGCGCGATCGTTCCGAGGGCCCAGACTCGCTGGCAATCCGGGGATTCGATGGCGGTTGCGCCATTCAATTGCCCGCGAGGATGCTCATGACCGCCATGCGCACCGCGATGCCGAACGTCACTTGCGGAAGGATCACCGAATGCTCGCCGTCGGCCACCGCGGAGTCGATCTCGACACCGCGGTTCATCGGCCCCGGATGCATCACGATAGCGTCGGGCTTGGCCAGCGCCAGCTTGTCTGCGGTCAGACCGTAGTGCTTGAAGTACTCGCCGGCGGAAGGAAGCAGCGAGCCTTTCATGCGTTCGCTCTGCAGCCTCAGCATGACCACCACGTCGCAACCGGCGAGCCCCTCACGCATGTCGTGGAACACCCTCACGCCGAGGCTCTCGACCGCGGTGGGCAGAAGTGTCTTCGGCCCGATCGCGCGTACCTCCGGGGTTCCAAGCGTGGTCAGCCCGTGAATGAGCGACCGTGCAACGCGCGAATGGAGAACGTCGCCGACGATCGCGACCGCAAGTTGGCTGAAATCGTGCTTGTAATGACGAATGGTGAACAAATCGAGCAGGCCCTGCGTCGGATGCGCGTGCCGGCCATCGCCT